>NZ_JBEHGL010000008.1:0-98849 GCF_040225085.1 Streptococcus jiangjianxini
TCGAGAAGATGCGAATAAGACCTTGAACAAGCAGTTAGCGTTTAATTTGAATGTTATGGACAAATTCTGTCTCGCTGTTTTAAAACAGCTGGATTTTGGAAAGAAAATGAGCATGCGACGTAAAAAATTTGTCCTTAGTCTGTCCTTTGACCAGTATTTAAAACGATTACTGTAAGGCAAACATAGCTTCGAAGCCAGAGAAATAGATTAGGGATTTTCATGCGTTTGTCGTGAAAGTTTAAAAAAGAACTAGACAAAAAAAAATTATCTGCTATAATAATAAGAGTGTTAAAGATAACATCTATGGTCCGTTGGTCAAGGGGTTAAGACACCGCCTTTTCACGGCGGTAACACGGGTTCGAATCCCGTACGGACTATTTTAAGTTTTTATCAACTGTAGTGAGTAGATGACAAGCTAACACCTAGAGAGGACCAGATTGGTTCTCTCTTTTGTTGTGCTCAAAGCGATATAAATTCATTAAATCCAAAAGCGTTGTGCTTA
The DNA here is from genome assembly GCF_040225085.1 of Streptococcus jiangjianxini. Lineage (NCBI taxonomy): Bacteria > Bacillati > Bacillota > Bacilli > Lactobacillales > Streptococcaceae > Streptococcus > Streptococcus jiangjianxini. Next base: position 503 of record NZ_JBEHGL010000008.1, read on the forward strand.
ATGACTTTTATAGGATTATTAATGATCTCAAATTTAGCATTTGAATAAGGTACAGTCAAAGCACTTTCAATTTCCTTCCTAAACTTTAAAAAAACTCTCGAAAACAGTCTGAAAAAGTAGATTGACACTATCTAGCTGTTCTCAATCAAGTCGAAAAGTGATCTGACTGTTTTTCTTAGAGGGGAAAGAGCAGAATCTGATAGAATTGGCAGTGTTTCCTAAGTTCAGCGGAGTAACTTAACAGGCGTTTGACAATCCCCTGAGTGGTTAACGCATGCGGAAAGTCGGACGATAAAAGTGTATTTATCCTTGTTAGCAGTGATTATTTGCCTTTTTGTGCCATAATCACTGCCGCTTGCTTTAGGATGTCTAGCTGCATTTTGAGTTCTTTATTGTGCTTTCTAATAAGGGCTATTAGCTCTCGTTGTTCTTCTGTTAGATTATCAATCAATTTGAAAGAACCAGTTGTTTTGGCTTGTCTGACCCATTTGTCGAAGGTTGAGGGGGTTAAATCATATTCTTTGATGATCTCGCTACGTTTCATACCGGCATTGTGAAGGTCAATGATTTGTTGCTTAAAGTCATCACTAAATTGACGACGTATTTTTCTAGACATATCTTTTCTCCTGTTTTTGATTACTATAGAACACTTTATAAATTCTGTCTAGTTTAGTGTAACCGATTCAGACTACTCCTTTACGTTAGGAGTTTCCTCACTACTAAGTATGTTTGGTGTGATTAAAAAGAGCTCCATAATCCCCACAGTGGCGTTGCCACTACAGAAATTATAGAGCCAAAAAGTTATGGAATATGCTTCTAACAACTGGAGACTAGTATCATTATTGGATCTTTTTCGGTTTGTTTAAAGAGTTGCCTTGCTTGCAGCACTTAGGAAATGAATGATAACAAATAAATAATCCCAGCCCTAGTAGCGATAGTAAACTTCCTTCTTTTAGTCCTTGAGGAATGAAGGTAAGCTTAACAGATCCTCTTCCTTTAGGGACATCAACAACCATAAACCCCTTTTGAGCTCTTCGGATTGCAGTTTTCTTACCATTAACGCTTGCCTGCCAACCTTTATCAAATGGGAGGGTATAGATTATTGAGGAATCCTGCTTAGCGTGATAAGTTGTTAAAACCTTATTGCCCTCTGTCTTTGTTTGAGAACTTTGATTTCTAATCGTTTTTATAGCTTTTTGATAAGAGAGTGTGTTTAATCCATAAAAATTTGGTGAGTCAAAACTGACAGTAGCATTGTTGGGAAAAGCTAAGGTTACAATAATCGTTTGTGGCTTTTCAAAATAACCAATATTAAAGAAGGAGTAGGCATTGTCTGTGGTAAATGTTTGCGAGACTTTGCCGTGAGAAACGGTAACTTCTTTCTGATTGTCATTAGCAAAACTAATATTAGGAACACTGACATAAACTTGTTGATGGGCAGGTAGTGACAATTGATAGCTGATTCTTGTTCTACCCAATTGATCAGCTTTTAGGTTGACACGATTGGATAAGTGATTACTATCATTAATAGGATTGCTAATTAGGCGTTGAAAGTAAGTCTCTGATAATCCAGAAAGTTGATTAAGGAAATTAGCTTGATTGTCAAGGGTGTTGACAGTGAACTTGACATCTTTGTAAATGTCCGTTGAAAGAATCCCGAGAGGTAAAGCGTAAGCATTTTTATAGAGTTCCATGGCATGAGAAGTCTTTTCTTTTGTAAAGCCAAATTTTTGGGGATCAGATAGGGTTAAATTATATTTGACATCAAATAAACTATCTGTAAGGATTGTGTTGTTTTGATAGCGTAAGTTGAGGTTTGTACCATGGGACTGGAATCCTAGTCGATCTAAACTGCTACTTGAAGCCGTATTGCGTATTGATGAAAATTGAGAAATCCCATTGTAATTGAATTTCATACTGTCATTTCCAGTTTGAGGGAGAAGACGTTCTGTTCGATAGAAATTAGTCTCTTTAGATTTAGAGTAGTTGACAAGTTTTTCAATATCAGCCATATTTCTTTCATAGCCCTCTCTAGTAGGGAAAACCCACTCTTCACCTAGACTACGCACGACAAAAAAAGTATTCATAAATATCTCAAGGAGTGTAAAGAAGAGTGTAAAGCTAAGTAAAAATCCTTTAGGAAGTAACCGATTATTATTGTTTAAGAGAATAATTGTATAGGCAATCAAGAAAATAATGGTCACAATAAATTGAGAGATCGTCAAAAAGTCATATTCTTTTTGAAAGATAGCTGTAGCTAAGAAACCTAAAACTAGGACTATAAATGGCATTATAATGCTCTTTAGTTTAAAGGATTGCCAGTGTTCAAGGGTTTCTGCAGCCATAAATACTAGAAGTAGGGATAAAAGCCAAGAATAGCGGTGCAAAAACATATTTGGAGCATGCATTCCTTGCCAAAGTAGATCTAGTGGTTCAAGATAAAAGGAAGTGATGATGAAGCTGATGAGTAATAAATAAGCTAGTCGAATTTGCCATTTAATAGCTTTAAGTGTAAAGAATACAAGGCTCAAAATAAGCGGAAATAAGCCAACATATATCATCGGAATGGAGCCAAATTTTGTGGTATCATAAGCTCCGATAATATTTTTCGCAAAGATATCTAAATACCAGGCATCTTTGGACAACCATTGATCAAATGTTGAAAATTGTTCACCATGGGTTGACAGGTCTAAATAGCTCGGTAATAACATGATTGAGCTAGATAGGGCTGAAAGGATTGAGACAAAAGTAAAATCTAAAACTTGTCTAAGCGAGTTTTTCCAAGAAAATGCTCTACTTTGTTGAACCAAAAAATAGAGTGTTAAAAAGATAGCCATCATAAATCCAAAATAATAATTTTGAATAAATAAAATAGTGAGACTAACATAGTAAAGCCAGCTTTGACGTTTTTCAAGGAGCAGGTGTAATCCCAATATAATCAACGGTGCAGTGATGAAAACATCCAGCCAAGTATTAATCTCTAATTGGCTGATGGCAAAGCTCATTAAAGCGTAAGAAGTGGATAAGGACAAGAGAAATACTGTGTTGACATTTCTGTAAAGTTGCCGTAAAGCAGTAAACATAGTTAGTCCTGAAAATCCAAATTTTAGTAAGGTAAAAAGATAGATAGCTTCAGGAATTGATCGAAGGGAGAAAAAATAGAGAAAGGGAGATAGTAAAGATCCTAAATAATAACTAATAAGAGCGTAGAAGTTTAACCCTAAACCACTAGTGAAAGTGTAAAAAATACTATCTGATCCGTGTAAGATATTTCTAAGATTCTGAGCAAAGATAGCATATTGGTGGAAGCCATCACTGGCTAAAATGGTCCGATCACTTTTCCACCAGATTTCATTAGTGAATAAGACAATAGTCATTATTAGGAAAGGAAATAAGAATCCTAGAAGATAAGGAAGTCCTTTTTTGATGGTAAATTTAGAAATCATAGTTTAACCTTGTCAACAGTTTGTAAAGTTTTGTAAAGTATAGTAGAAAACTCAGTTGATCATCAACTGAGTTTTCTGTTTTTTAGTCTTTCCAAAGTTCTTGAACTTTTGCTTGAACTTCTTTATTGTCAAGAAACTCATCGTAAGTTTCATCGATACGGTCAATGACTCCGTTCTTAGACAAAACGATGATATGATTAGCAAGTGTTTGAATGAATTCGTGGTCATGACTGGCAAAGATAATGGATTCTTTGAAGGCTTTTAGGCCATCGTTAAGACTTGAGATAGATTCCAAATCCAAGTGATTAGTTGGATCATCAAGCACCAGTACATTTGACTTAAGAAGCATGAGTTTAGATAGCATGACACGCACTTTTTCGCCCCCTGACAAGACGTTGACAGACTTGTTAACCTCATCACCAGAAAAGAGCATACGACCAAGAAAACCACGTAGGAAGGTGTTATCATCCTCTTCTTTAGCGGCAAACTGACGTAACCATTCAAGAATGGATTCCCCATTTTCAAAATCTTTAGTGTTATCTTTGGGAAGATAGGACTGACTCGTTGTTACCCCCCACTTGACAGTCCCCTCATAAGGAATATCTCCCATAATGGCACGAATGAGAGCTGTTGTCTGAAGGTCATTTTGACCGATTAAGGCGGTCTTATCACCTGGTCGAAGGATAAAACTAATGTTGTCTAATACTTTTTCCCCTTCAATAGTGACAGAAAGATTTTCGACTGTTAAGAGATCATTTCCAATCTCGCGTTCTGCTTTAAAGTTAATGAATGGGTATTTGCGACTTGAAGGAACAATTTCCTCTAGTTCAATTTTATCAAGCATTTTCTTACGAGAAGTGGCTTGTTTTGATTTTGAAGCATTGGCCGAAAAGCGAGCAACGAATTCTTGAAGTTGTTTGATTTTTTCTTCGGCTTTGGCATTACGGTCTGCTTGTAGACGTGCGGCTAATTCAGAGGACTCTTTCCAGAAATCATAGTTACCAACAAAGAGTTTGATTTTACCAAAATCAAGGTCAGCCATGTGCGTACAGACTTTGTTCAAGAAGTGACGGTCGTGAGAGACAACGATGACTGTGTTTTCAAAATCAATCAAAAAGTCTTCTAACCATGAGATCGATTGAATATCAAGACCATTGGTAGGCTCGTCAAGAAGAAGAACATCTGGTTTACCAAAGAGAGCTTTGGCAAGGAGTACTTTAACCTTATCTCCATTAGCTAGTTCACTCATATTTTGGTAATGGAGGTCTTCTGGGATATTTAAGTTTTGGAGTAATTGAGAAGCTTCTGACTCAGCTTCCCAGCCACCAAGTTCTGCGAATTGACCTTCTAACTCGGCTGCACGAACGCCATCTTCATCAGAAAAATCCTCTTTCATATAAATAGCATCTTTTTCCTTCATGATGTCGTAAAGATCCTGGTTACCCATGATTACAACATCGATAGCACGTTCTTCTTCGTAGTCAAAATGATTCTGCCGAAGGACTGAAAGACGCTCATCTGGGCCCAGTGAAACGTGTCCAGTCGATGGCTCAATATCACCTGCTAAAATTTTTAAGAAGGTTGATTTCCCGGCACCATTAGCGCCAATAAGGCCGTAGGTATTTCCTTCTGTAAATTTGATATTAACATCATCAAAAAGTTTGCGATCGCTAAAGCGTAGTGAAACGTCTGAAACTGTAAGCAATATGTTTACCTCATGTCTATATTCTAACTGTATTCTACTAGAAAACCCCTTATTTATCAATCAATTACATTGGCATCATGATATCGTCGTCTAGTCTAGCATGATTTTTTTGAAGGCTAAATCCACGTCCAGATGCCTGAGAAGTAGGTGTGACTGTTAGGAATGCTGTTTCATCAATAGCAGTAATAGCTTCTTGTAGTTTGATAAATTCGTAACCAGAAACCGTAGTCATTAGCATGATATGATTAGAACCAGAGTAGCCCCCTTTAACAGGGATTTCTGTTACCCCTCTATCGGCAACAGTGTTAATGTAGGTTTTGATTTCTTTATGTTTTTGAGAAACAATTAGGACAGTGTTTAAGGTTGTAAAGCCAGTTTGAACAGCATTAATGATATAGCTAATGGTAACGAGTCCTATAATAGAATACATGACAGTATCACCATCGAAAACAAAAAATCCGACAGCAGTAATGAGCCCATCTACTAGAATAACCCCTTGGCCTAGGGTAATAGGAGTATACTTTCCTAGTAATTGGATAATAATGCCTGTTCCTCCAGTAGATGAATCACTCCAAAAAACTAATCCTAAACCTGCACCGACAATAATCCCACCGAATAAAGCAGCTAAAAAAGGATTTTCAGTAATGACAGGAGCTCCTTGTGTTAATTTAATAAAGATAGGGTAAACAAGAGATCCATAAATTGTTTTTAGAAAAATGGGTTTCCCTAAATAAAAATAGCACAAGAGGAGCAGGGGAATATTAGATACCATCATGAAAAGAGCAGCATCCCAAGAAAATAATTCATGGAAACTAATCGCTAGACCTCCAATACCACCTGTAACAATATTATTAGGCAGAAAGAAAGCGTTAAAGCCAAACGCTGCTACAATGGAACCGATATTCAAAAGAATGAAGCTTTTCACTTTTTTAGACATGTTACACTCCTTTTATGTTAGATATTGAAAAGACTTAATGAAATAAATTCACTAAGTGATTGACCATATTGATAAATTGATGGTTTCTCTATTATCCATCAGCTTAGCCAACTAGTCAAGCCTTTGAAATACTATAATGATGATATTATTTGTGAAGTAGTGACTAGTCCTATCAAAAAAGCCTTCGTATACTACTACTACCTTTAGGAAGGTAAAAACAATAATCTGGTATAAGGAGTTTAGTTTATGATATTTGTAGGTACTGGCTGTTAATCATACTGATTCTAGTGATACTAAGATTAGGAATTATTTACTAGAGAAACCGTTGAAGCTATCAACTGGAATAGGGGAGAAAGAGGTTGTTTAATAAGTGGTCACTAGCACTATTTTGATAGAATGGTTAAGTATGCTATAAACGATGATAAACTTGACTTTGTTTATATTTTGGCTTAGAATAAAATCATCAAGTGAGTCATTAAAAACTGTCTTTTAGAGAGTAGTTATTTACTGTATACGAGTAAAGCAGTTCAATGATGTGAGTCGGTGTTTCACATGAAACTTTAGGCCATTAAGCAACTATTAATATAGTCATAAAAAGATAGCAGGTCTTTTCTTTTTGTTAGTTGAGTTGATGCTGCGTCTTAAAAGGAACGCCCTCACGTAGTTGAACTGTGTGGGTTTTTTCGTTGGTTTACTAAAAAATGGATGACAGTTTCTGTCAACATTCAACCACTGATGGCCCGATATTGTTTGTTTAAACTTGAAAATTATTATTTAATTAGGATTCTGACTTTAAAGGAGAAGTGAATGAGTAGACCAATTATCTTAACTGGAGATCGTCCTACAGGCAAGTTACATCTAGGGCATTATGTAGGATCGCTTAAAAATCGGGTGATTTTACAAGATGAGGATCGCTATGATATGTTTGTTTTTTTAGCAGATCAACAAGCCTTAACAGATCATGCTAAAGAATCAGCTATTATCAAAGAGTCTATTGGTAATGTTGCTCTTGATTATCTGTCTGCTGGTTTAAATCCAGAAAAATCAACTATTTTTATCCAAAGTCAGATACCTGAATTAGCTGAATTAACGATGTATTATATGAATTTAGTTTCTTTGGCACGCTTAGAACGCAACCCAACGGTTAAAACAGAGATTGCTCAAAAAGGTTTTGGGGAGTCTATTCCGTCAGGTTTTTTGGTATACCCTATCTCTCAAGCAGCGGATATTACTGCTTTTAAAGCTAATTTGGTTCCTGTTGGAAATGATCAAAAACCCATGATTGAACAGACGCGTGAGATTGTTCGTAGTTTTAATCATACTTATCAGACGAATGTTTTAGTAGAACCTGAAGGGATGTATCCAGCTAATGAAGCGGCAGGTCGTTTGCCGGGCCTTGATGGTAATGCTAAGATGTCTAAATCGTTAGGTAACGGTATTTACCTTTCTGATGATATGGATACTGTGCGTAAAAAAGTCATGAGCATGTACACGGATCCAAATCACATTCGTGTGGAAGATCCAGGTCAAATCGAAGGAAATATGGTTTTCCATTATTTGGATATTTTTGGACGTGAAGAAGATCAGGCTGAGATTACAGCTATGAAAGAGCATTATCAACGCGGTGGACTTGGAGATGTTAAGACCAAACGTTACCTGCTTGAGATTTTGGAGCGTGAATTAGCACCGATACGAAGCCGTCGCTTAGAATATGCCAAAGATATGGGTGAAGTTTTTAGAATGCTTAAAGATGGCAGCGATAAAGCACGAAAAGTTGCCAGTCAGACACTAGCTGAAGTAAAAGATGCAATGGGCATTACTTATTTTTAAGGCTTAGTGTCTTGCTCCATTATAAAAGACGAGTTTTTAGATGAAACTCGTCTTTATTTTTGGGGTGGATTATTGCAGGACTTTAGTGACTAGTTTTGTTAATTTTTCTTCAAGAATATCCATTTGTGTACCATGTATGATGGTTAAATCTATCGAAATGATTTCTAGGAATCAAACGAAGGTTCTTTAATTAGCTAAGAATTGCTTTTAAAATTTAGCCCTACTAACGGATGAAATGTCTCTGAATGGCGCTATTAGCTGGTTACAATAATTGTTCCACTCTCACTATCAATAAGCTCACCTAGATTTTCTAAAGAAGTGATTGCAGCTTTAGAGTCTGGTTTGTTGTTAACAAAAGCCATAGCAGCTTCGACTTTTGGTAACATAGATCCTGCTGCAAATTGTTCTTCTTTGATATAGTTTTCTAATTCTGCAACAGATACTTTCTCCAATTTTTCTTGATTGGGTTTGTTAAAGTTGATAAAGACATGATCAACTCCAGTCAAAACGATAAATAAGTCAGCATCAACGAGCTCAGCTAATGTTTGTGAGGCAAAATCTTTATCAATAACAGCTTCAACCCCTCTTAAAAAGCCATTTTCTTCTTGAATAACTGGAATACCGCCTCCGCCAGCTGCAATAACAATTTGACCTGCTTCAAGCAGAGTTTGAATTGTTTTGATTTCTTTGATGGCAACTGGTTTTGGTGAGGGAACCACTTTACGCCAACCACGACCAGCATCTTCTTTAAATTTAGCGCCACTTTCCTCAGCTTGCTTATCAGCTTCTTCTTTCGTTAAAAATGGACCAATTGGCTTAGTTGGATTGGTAAAGGCTTTGTCTTTAGGATCAACGACGACCTGCGTAATAACTGTGGCCACTTCTTTGTCTAAGCCTTGCTCTTTAAGCTCATTATCAAGGGCATTTTGGAGCCAAAAGCCAATACTTCCTTCTGTCATGGCAACGCAAGTATCAAGGGGCATGGCAGGGTTCTTTTCGGAATCAATGGCAGCTTGTTGTAGTAATAAATTGCCAACTTGAGGACCATTACCGTGGGTAACGATAACATCGTGTCCTTCTTTTACTAATTTAATTAAAGATTTGGAGGTACTAATCAGTGCTTCTTGTTGCGCTTTTGCCGAAGCATCTGTTGATAAGATAGCATTTCCTCCCAGTGCCACAACAATTTTTTGTTTCTTCATCTTAGGTTTCTCCTTGTTTACCATTATCTTGTTAAACGGTAGATTGCTTCAGCGTAGATGTCCATGGCTTTAAAAGCATCCTCTAGTACGATACACTCATTTTCTTGATGTTCTGTTTGTTCAGCATGAGGGAACAGGGCACCAAAAGCAACACAATTTTCCATTGTTCTAGCAAAGGTAGCACCGCCAGATGATTTAGCTTCTTGCATGTCACCAGTTTTTTCACGATAGACCGTGAGTAAGGTATTTACGACTTCACTTTCTAAAGGAACGTATAATGGTGCTAAATAATCATATTCTTCATAAGTAAGCTGATAGTCACTAGCAACGTCTGTTAACTTTTTAACAATCTCGTCTTTATCAGCTAACACTGGAATACGAATATCTAGACGAATTTCTGATGATTCTGGGGTAATGGTTAATCCAGCAGCATTGAATGACAAAATGCCTGAAGGACGATCTTGAATATCTCCGAAAATATGAAGACCTCGACCATCTTCATCGACCATTTTTGCTAAGAAGTCTAAAGTTGGATGGTCAGTAAGATTTGTCAGTGCCTTAGCCAGTCTGACAATGGCATTTATCCCTTTAGGGGCATCTTTAGCATGTTGAGCTAGCCCATAAACAGTTAGTTGCTGATCGTCTAGTTGGTATTCAAAGTTAAGTTTATCTAATTCACGAGCAAGATCAGCTAGATCTTTACCCTCATAACTAGCTTTAGCAGGAACTACATTATAGGCTTGTCCAGCGTCTAGAGTAATTTGGTGACTGCCTAGACCATGTAATTTAGCTTGTAATAAGCCCTTTTCAGCATAGGTTAACGGGAAACTAGAATCTGGTGCAAAGCCAAAAGTGGCTTTTTCTTCTATTTCGTTATAGCGGTTCATACAGCGCCATAAGGTTTCTTCATCGGTTCCAAAAATGAATCTAATCTTTTTGTTAAAGTCAACCTTAGCATCGAGTAGTGCTTTAGTGGCATAAAGTGCCATCATTGATGGGCCTTTGTCATCTTGGGTACCGCGGCCATAAAGCTTACCGTCTTTTTCAACGCATTCAAAAGGATGAGTGTTCCACAACTGGATGTCTCCTTCAGGAACAACGTCCAAGTGGCACAGAATGGCTAGTGTTTCACTTCCTTGTCCAATCTCAGCGTAACCATAATAACCTTCTGGATCAATGTATGTTTTAAAGCCTATATGTCGGCAAATGTCCAAGGTCTTTTCTAACACGTCTTGGATAGCTTGACCGAAAGGGGTACCATTTTCACCTTCTTTTAAGACAGAAGGGTAACCGACAATTGTTTTAGTGGCTTCTAAAAATTCGTCATGATGTTTTTGAGTGATAAAACTTTGCATCTTAACCTGCCTTCCTACTAAACAAAGAATGTTGCTACAACAAGCAATAATACACTTGTTACCATGACGGCAACAATAAATTTAGCGATAAATTTCCACCAAGTGGTTAAGTCAATGCGTCCTAGGGCAAGTGCACCCATAACAATAGCTGAAGTTGGAGAAATCATATTTAGAACGCCTGATGCAGATTGGAAGGCAGTGATGACCAAATGTGAAGGTACATTTGAAAATTGTCCAAGAGGTGCCATAATTCCCATAGTAGCTCCAGCTAAGCCCGAAGTTGAAGGGATTAAAAATGACATTGGAAGGTAGAAAATATAGGCTAAAACAATAAATATTTGTGAAGAGAGTCCAGAAAGCCCAGTTTCACCCCAATGAAGAATGGTAGCTGTAATCATACCACTGTTCATAATAACTTGAATACCACGCGCAACAGCACAAATGATAGCTACACCTAAAAATTCACCAGCACCTGATAAAAATGATGAGAAAAAGTCGTCTTCTGACATTTTAAAGACAAAAGCTACAAGGACAGCCATCATGATAAAGAGCATTGTAATTTCTGGGAAGTACCAAGTACCAAATGCTCCCATTGTTTTACCCAAAATTGTACCAATACCAGGAAGTTCTGTTAAGAAGGTATTGATTGCTGAAAATAGTTTGATATTAAAATCTTCCCAAGGAATGAGGCTTAGAATCATAATAATGAATGTTAAAGCAAAGATAACAAGCACTTTACTTTGGCGTTTTGTTAACTCTTCACCATTATGTTGTAGTTTAAATAATTCCTTGTGTTCAGCAGCTTTGTCAGCAACAAGTGATTTCTTAGGATCTTTTTCGATTTTAGTAGCGTAGTTGTAAACAAACCAAGTGGACATGCCAACTAAAACAATCCATTGAATAACACGCCAAATAATACCATCAGCGATGCTAATTCCTGCTGCATCCGCAGCTACTCCAGTGGCAAATGGGTTAATCGTAGAAGCTAGACAGCCAATTTGTGATCCAATGAGAATAATAGCTACCGCTACAATACTGTCAAAACCAACAGCCATCATTACTGGAATGAGGAGAGGGTAGAAAGCCATGGTTTCTTCACCCATACCATAAGTTGTTCCACCTAGGGCAAATAGAGGCATTAAGATGAAAATTAATAATTTTTCACGACCTTTATTTTTCTTGACAACAGATGCAATCCCCGTATCAAGTGCGCCTGTTTTATTAACAACTCCCAGGAATCCACCCACCATAAGGATGAAAAATGAGACCTGAATAGCTCCGTCTGTTCCTTCAATACCTAGCATCCCACGTACAGGAGCCATTAGGATATCAAAGATACCTTGAGGATTGGATTGTACCGTTTTATATGTCCCTGAAATAACACTGCCACTTTCAGTAGTGTCGTAAGAACCTGCTGGAATAAACCAGGTTAAAACGGCCATGATAGCAATGATGATAAAGAGAACAGTGTAGGAAGAAGGAATTTTAAATTTCCGTTTAGCTTGTTCTGTCATAATAGTTTCCTCTAAGATAAATTTAAAAGGTCGTCCCAGTTCTGGTTATTTTCGCCAGAGCCAGAACGACCAGTTGCTAAGTTAATAATGTGACCAGTTTAGCTTAAACCTTTGGAATGAATAGATTTCCAAGTGTTGCAGCCATTACAGCTTTAATCGTGTGCATGCGGTTTTCAGCTTGGTCAAAATGACGGGCATATTTACTGCGGAAGACTTCGTCCGTGACTTCCATTTCTTCAACACCAAATTTCTCAGCGACATCTTTACCATACACAGTATTGGTATCGTGGAAGGCTGGTAGGCAGTGCAAGAAGATAAGATCTTCATTGTCAGCTTTCTTAATGAGTTCCATATTAACTTGATATGGTTGTAAGAGTTCAACACGTTCTTTGAACTTGTCTTCTTCCCCCATTGACACCCAAACGTCAGTATAGAACACGTCAGCGCCCTTAACAGCTTCGTCCGCGTTATCTGTCACCAGAACATGTGCGCCAGATTCTTTAGCGTAGCCTTCAGCCAATTGGACAATATCTTCAGCTGGGAAGAGTTCTTTTGGAGAGAAGATATGAACGTTAACACCCATCAAGGTTCCAGCTACTAATAGAGAGTTCGCAACGTTATTACGGCCATCTCCACAGTATACTAAGGTTAGCCCTTCTAGTTTGCCGAAGTTTTCTTTGACTGTTAAGTAGTCAGCTAGCATTTGCGTAGGGTGCCAAGCATCTGTCAACCCATTCCATACTGGCACGCCAGAGAATTCAGCTAATTCTTCCACCATTTCTTGGCTAAAGCCACGGAATTCAATCCCATCAAACATACGACCTAATACTTTAGCTGTGTCTTCAGTGGATTCTTTTTTCCCTAATTGGATATCATTAGCCCCAAGGTATTCCGGATGTGCCCCGAGGTCAATAGCAGCTGTTGTGAAAGCTGCGCGTGTACGTGTAGATGTTTTTTCAAATAGGAGGGCGATGTTTTTACCATCAAGATAGCGGTGAGGGACCCCACGTTTTTTGAGGTCTTTCAAATGAGCCGCAAAATCAATTAAATATTCAAATTCTTGACGTGTAAAATCTTTTTCGGCTAAAAAGCTACGTCCTTGAAATACTTGAGTCATAACTATAATTCTCCTTTAGGTTAAATGTTTTTCGAGTGATTGACGATTACTGACATCACTTTTAGAGGTCATCACGTTCAAATGGCATTGACATACAACGTGGTCCACCACGACCGCGAACCAATTCACTGCCATGGATTTTAATCAATCGTAAGCCTTTTGATTCTAAGATGGCATTGGTAATGGTGTTTCGGTTGTAAACCACAACCACACCTGGGGCAATGGTCAATGTGTTTGACCCATCGTTCCATTGTTCACGTCCTGCAGCAACTAAGTTGTCACCACCACAACGAATCAACTCAACGCTGTCAACGCCAAGGTTTTCTGCTAAGAGTTCTGCTAAATCGCCTTTTTCTTCAACGATCTTGAGCGCTTCATTTTCGTAAGTGACTGAGTAAACTCGGAGGTCACCTTCAATTTCAGGGTGGATAGTGAATTTATCGTAGTCAACCATTGTAAAGACGGTGTCAAGGTGCATGAATTTACGGTTATTGGCAAATTCAAAGGCTAAGACTTTCTTGAAGCCGAGGTTTTCTTTAAAGATATTGACCAATAATTTTTCAATCGAAGCTGCATCGGTACGTTGAGAGATTCCCACTGCTAAGACATCTTTAGAAAGAACTAACTCATCTCCCCCTTCGATACGAGTGGTCTCATCGCGGTCGTAAACCATAGGCACCTTGCCAGCATAAGTTGGATGATAGGTAAAGATGTATTTGCCATAAATGGTTTCACGGTTACGTGTTTCAGCGAACATATGGTTGAGGGAAACCCCATTACCGATGGTTGCGAATGGGTCACGTGTAAAGTAAAGGTTAGGCATTGGATCGATCGCGAATGGGTAATCAGATTCCACCAAGTCTGTCAATCCTTTGGCTTCTGCAGGGATTTCAGGAAGTTCTGATTTTTGAACCCCCGCCATTGTTTTTTCAATCAGTTCTTTATTGTCTTCAATACCATTTAACAAGTCGTAGATTGCTTTTTTCGTTTCACGACCACGGATATTAGCTTCTTCAAGGTATTCCTTGATAAATTGTTCCCGGATGTCTGGGCTAGTCAATGCTTCAGCAGCAAGTTCTTCAAGGTAGAGGACCTCAACGCCTTCATTTCGAAGAGCGTCAGCGAAAGCATCGTGTTCTTTTTGAGCATCTTCCAAGAAAGGAATGTCATCGAAAAGTAGTCTTTCCAAGTAGTCTGGCATCAAATTTTCAATTTCTTTACCAGGCCGATGTAACATTACTTTTTTCAGTTTTCCAATTTCAGAGAAAACATGAATAGGATTAGATTGAGTCATAAAAATCTCCTTTCAAAATATCGAGATAGTCAATATTTTATCTCTTTTGTTTGCGCTTACAAGTTATATTTTATCTTTTTTAAAAGAAAATAGTTAGAATAATTCACAGGTGGGATGCCAAAAACTTCACGCTTTTGAAGAGAAAAATGAAACATTATCAAAATGAAAGCGATTTCTATACATTTTTTTGCTTTTTTAAATGAAAAACGATAAATTATTAATCTAAAAAAAATGAAGAATCACAGTATTATGATTCTTCATTTTAAATAAAGTCATTATCAAACAGGTAGTTGTTAATCTAAATCTAGCTGCGTAGAATCCTTATCTAGGATCACCTGATGTGTTTGGGCAGACAAGAAGTAGTTAGCCTTCTCTTCTATAAAATTAAGAGCTTCTTTGAGGCTATCCTCTTTAGTGGCATCGACTAGTTCAATTACTAAAAAGGCATTTTTAGTGTTATCAGTAATCATAGTTCTCTCGCCATCACGCCAGTTGAAACAACGACAGACTGCCCCAGCGTCATCGATATAGGCTAGTTCACCAGCTAGAGTAGGTCTATTTTCCTCTTCGCCAATCAAGTAAAATTCATCCCCACCTTCGGTAATAGTGAGTTTTAAGTCTCCTTGGAAAGTGTCGATATCCTCAGCCCCAACTGGTAATGCATAAGTTAGACTAGCTGAATTATAGATGTCTACTAATGGGCTGATAGTTGATACAGGCTTGTCAGAATCAACACGTTTCAATAAGGCTTCAATACTAGATCTGGCACCTTTTTTTGTTTTAAATTTTTGGTAAGCTTTACGGTAAGTTTGAACGACATCGTTTTGGCTAAATTGGTCTTCTTGTAAATGACTCTTAGCCTTCTGGTTACTGAGCTTTAAAAGCTCTTCTAGTTCACCGGCTAATTCTTCCTTCATCTGATAATCTTTAATCAGTACAACACCAATTTTAGAATCAGGAAAGAGTTCCCAGTATGATGAATCAACGATAAATGTTCCCATAATTAACGTCCTCCTGTTAACTAATTGAAAAGTTTTTAGAATAATACCACTTTTTAGAAAAGAAGTCAAAAGACATGACAAATGTATGAAAGATTGTGGATGAAAAAATAAGGTTTTCTGTAGTTCAAAGTTCAGCTTTTTTAAAGTAAGTATTATTTTTGTCCATCTTATTATGAAAAAGCTCCAAAATGATGACAGTTTAGCGGTACTATTACTTGGAACTAACAGTTTCATTTGTACGACCTGATCAAAGGGAGCAAAATCTTTTCGTTAAGTGGTTTCTTTGGTATAATGAAAGCGTTGTATTATTTTTCTTGAAAACTTAATTTAGAGACTGGCTTAGACACTATGTGTTTATGCCTAATTAGAGAGGCAGGACTACACATAAGATGATTACGAAAGAACAGTATTTTTACCTGAGACAGCTAAGTGATTTTAAATATTTGACGATTGAGCAGTTCGATAATATTGTTAGCAAGATTCAATATCGCACGGCACTTAAAAACCATACTCTTTTTTTTGAAGGTGATCATAGAGAAAAATTATTTTTGATTCAATCAGGTTATGCTAAAATTGAGCAAACGGATGCGTCAGGGTCATTTATCTATACCGATTATGTTAGACAGGACACAATCTTTCCCTATGGTGGTTTATTTTTCGATGATGTTTATCACTTCTCTGCTGTGGCGATTACTGACGTTGGTTATTTTAGTCTTCCAATGGAAGTTTATGAGACGCATGCTCTTCAAAATATCAATCAAATGAAACATCTCTGTCGAAAATATTCTAAGTTGCTAAACGTTCATGAAATCAGATTACGTAATATGGTTACATCAAGTGCAAGGATGCGTGTCGTTCAGACCTTAGCAACGCTACTTTTAGAAGTCACGACTGAAGAAGGACGCCTTCCCTTTCCAATCACGACGATTGAAATAGCCAATATGAGCGCGACGACACGTGAAACAGTTAGTCATGTGTTAAAGGAATTGCGTCAGAAAGATATTGTTGAATTGAAATACAAAACACTTTTTTATAATGATAAACAATATTTTAAAAAATTCATTGAATAAGGATTGTATATGAATAAAAAAGAAATAAGACACCAGTTAATCCGCTCCTTACTTACGGAAACCAAAATTCATACACAACATGAATTGGGGCAATTACTTGAAAAAAATGGCATATCAGTCACGCAAGCAACCCTTTCTCGTGATGTGAAAGAGTTGAATCTTGTTAAGATAAGCGATGGTAATACTGATGATGCGGAAACTTACTATGAAATCCATAGTATTTCACAAGATAGATGGGAAAAACGGTTACGATTTTACATGGAAGATGCTTTAGTGATGCTTTTTCCAGTACAAAATCAAGTTGTTTTAAAGACTCTGCCGGGTTTGGCTCAATCTTTTGGTTCTATTTTAGATTCTATTTTACTTTCGGAGATTTTGGCAACCGTTTGTGGAGATGATACTTGTTTGATTATTTGTGAAAACAACGAAGAAGCGCAAAAATGTTTTGAAAAATTAAGTCATTACACCCCTCCCTTCTTTTTTTCAAGAAGGTAATTTATCGCAATTATTGATTAACTAAAAAGAGATTAGAACAACAGTTCTGTCTAAAATATAAAAAAACGAGCACGGTTAGGTTTCGGAGTCACAGAAAAACAAACCCTGTTCGCTTTTTTCTTCTAATATCCTTTCATGGTTGACAAAAAAATTTAGCGTGATATGATAATAAAAAAATAAAAGCATATAGGCGTAGATAAAGGAGAATTCTTCATGTCAAATTGGGAATCTAAATTTTTGAAAAAGGGCTTTACATTTGATGATGTCCTACTTATTCCAGCAGAGAGTCATGTCCTACCAAATGAGGTAAACATGCAAACCAAATTAGCTGATAATTTGACTTTGAATATTCCTATTATTACCGCAGCTATGGACACTGTCACAGATAGCAAGATGGCTATCGCTATTGCACGCGCGGGTGGCCTTGGCGTTGTTCATAAAAATATGTCTGTTCAAGAGCAAGCCGAAGAAATTCGTAAAGTTAAACGTTCTGAAAATGGCGTTATTATTGATCCTTTCTTTTTAACGCCAAATCAAAAAGTTCATGAAGCCGAAGATCTCATGCAACGCTACCGCATTAGTGGTGTTCCCATTGTAGATTCAATGGATAATCGTAAACTGGTTGGTATTATTACTAACCGCGATATGCGTTTCATCTCAGATTATGATGCCTTTATTTCAGAACATATGACCAGCGAGAATCTTATTACTGCAGAAGTAGGTACAGATTTGGGTACAGCTGAGCGTATCCTTCACGAGCATCGTATTGAAAAATTACCACTTGTCGATGAGCAAGGTCGTTTGTCAGGACTTATTACGATCAAAGATATTGAAAAAGTTATTGAATTTCCTAATGCTGCCAAAGATGAATTCGGTCGTCTTTTGGTTGCAGGTGCCGTAGGTGTTACTTCAGATACTTTTGAACGTGCAGAGGCTCTCTTTGAAGCTGGTGCTGATGCTATTGTTATTGATACGGCTCATGGTCACTCTGCAGGTGTTCTTCGTAAAATTGCTGAAATTCGCGCCCAATTCCCAAGTAAAACATTAATTGCTGGAAATATTGCGACAGCAGAAGGTGCTCGCGCTCTTTATGATGCAGGTGTTGATGTGGTCAAAGTTGGTATTGGACCAGGTTCAATCTGTACAACCCGTGTGGTTGCAGGTGTCGGTGTTCCCCAAATCACAGCTATCTATGATGCTGCTGATGTCGCGCGTGAGTACGGAAAAACGATCATTGCCGATGGAGGGATCAAGTATTCAGGTGATATCGTTAAAGCTCTCGCAGCTGGCGGTAATGCTGTTATGCTTGGTTCGATGTTTGCTGGTACAGATGAAGCACCAGGAGAAACAGAGATTTTCCAAGGTCGTAAATACAAGTCATACCGTGGTATGGGCTCAATTGCAGCAATGAAAAAAGGTTCTAGCGACCGTTACTTCCAAGGGGCTGTTAATGAAGCTAATAAACTTGTCCCAGAAGGCATTGAAGGACGTGTTGCCTATAAAGGTTCTGCGGCTGATATAGTCTTCCAGATGCTTGGTGGTATTCGTTCAGGTATGGGTTATGTTGGTGCTGCAAATCTTCAGGAACTTCGTGATAATGCTCAATTTATCGAAATGTCAGGTGCTGGCCTTAAAGAAAGTCACCCACATGATGTTCAAATTACAAACGAGGCTCCTAACTATTCAGTTCATTAATCCTACCGCAAGAGAATCTCCGGATTCTTTCAGGTTGAAGAAAAGTTTACTTAGATCTTTTCTTCAACCTTTTTTAATGTTATTTGGGAAAGGAGAATTATCAGCAAGTTTATTAAATTAATCTTTTTAAGAGATTGTCTTTATTGACAGTTAAATTTACACTCTCTTTTTCTCAGTCGTCTAAGGGCTTTGTTTGTATTTTGAAGAGAATCTCCGGATGCATTTTTATGTTGATTCTAACAAAATAAGAAATGTTTTGATATTAGAAATAAATCAAACCGTTGACAATGAGAATAAACTTTATTAAAGTATTCTAGTTATGATTTTTAAATTGTGACAACTAGTCATTATCGATTGGTGATGCTATGAACATAAATAAAATGACATTATTGAAATGAAAGGTATCTATCGTGGAAGGTATTATATATGCACTAGTTCCCATGTTCGCATGGGGATTGATCGGATTCACATCAAATAAGATTGGTGGAACAGCCAATCAACAGACATTAGGGTTAACAATTGGAGCTCTTTTATTTGCACTTGTTTCTTGGGTCATCGTTAGACCAGAAATGACATGGACACTCTGGATTGTTGGCATTATCGGAGGCCTACTCTGGTCAGCTGGACAAAATGGTCAGTTTCATGCTATGAAATATATGGGGGTTTCAGTCGCTCAACCTCTATCAAGTGGTTCACAGTTATTACTGGGAAGCTTGGTTGGAGCACTTGTTTTTCATGAATGGACTAAACCCATTCAATTTGTGCTTGGTTTGTCAGCGCTTCTCATCCTTTTGGTTGGTTTTTACTTTTCCAGTCGTCAGGATAAGACAGAGAGTATTGCAGGTGTTGCCGAGAGAGACTTTCCAAAAGGATTCAGAGCTCTCTCTTATTCAACACTTGGCTATGTTTCTTATGCTGTTTTGTTTAATAACATCATGAAATTTGATGCCCTTTCAGTGTTATTACCAATGGCGGTTGGAATGTTTCTAGGAGCTATCTTCTTTATGAAAGGTAATATTGCTTTTGAACCAGTCGTTTTGAAAAATGCTGCCGTTGGGTTACTTTGGGGAACAGGGAATATTTTTATGCTTCTGGCGGCTGCCAAAGCAGGACTTGCAATTGCTTTTAGTTTCTCTCAACTTGGAGCGGTTATTTCTATTGTTGCTGGTATTCTTTTCTTAGGAGAAAAGAAAACTAAAAAAGAGCTCCAATGGATTCTTATTGGAACCATTTTATTTGTTGTCGGGGCTGTCCTTCTAGGAATTGTTAAATCATATTAAAAAAATCAGGTTCTGTTTAGGAGCCTGATTTTATAGTACCTTGGTTAATGGTAAAAACTGTCATGTTTTCTGGAACCTGTTGTAAGTGCTCCAAACTTGTTGTTGTGATGAACGTTTGAACATTTTCCTTCAAAACAGCTTCTAGTAATTTAGCTTGACGATGATTGTCAAGTTCACTCATGACATCGTCAAGTAGAAGAATAGGATAGTCTCCAGTAGATTGCTTGATAAGTTCAATTTCAGCCATTTTTAGCGATAAAATCAAGCTTCTGTGTTGTCCTTGACTACCAAAACTGGCATTCATATCATTGATAAAAAAGGACATGTCATCTCGATGTGGACCGAGACTAGTATTTTTTTTGAAAATATCACGCCGATGTTGACTTGTCAGTTGTTGTAAATAATCTTGACGTAAGGTTGACAGATCTGTAAATCTGATAGAAGACTCATAAGCAATTTTAAGTCTTTCAGTTTCTTCTGAGATAGTTGCATGATGTTTATTAGCTTCTACTTCTAGGTCTTTAATAAACTGATGTCTATGAATCATGACACGGCTACCAAAATCGGCTAATTGTTCATCCAATACAGATAGAAAAGTGGTGTCAACTTTCTCTGCGTTTTTCAAATAGGCATTGCGTTGCTTTAAAACATGATTGTACTGACTCAGATCTGACAAGTAAATGGTTTTTA
Organism: Streptococcus jiangjianxini; assembly: GCF_040225085.1. Lineage (NCBI taxonomy): Bacteria > Bacillati > Bacillota > Bacilli > Lactobacillales > Streptococcaceae > Streptococcus > Streptococcus jiangjianxini. The sequence goes on from NZ_JBEHGL010000008.1 coordinate 21,134, forward strand.
TCTGTCCCAAATCAATGTCTAAAAATTTTCGTCTTAAGCTAGGTGATCCCTTAATCAGTTGTAAATCTTCAGGAGCGAACAAGACAACTGTTAAGTTTCCAATGTAGTCTGACAGGCGATTTTGTTTTAAATGATTAACTTTTGTAATGCGCCCTTTATCCGAAAGATGGATTTCTAATGGAACTTTACCATTTTGCTTATGAACGATACCTGAAAGATGAAGTTTGTCATGGTTAAAAGCAATTAATTCTTTATCGGATCGCGTACGATGACTGCGTGTCAAAGATAAAAAATAAATAGCTTCTAAGAAATTTGTCTTACCCTGAGCATTTCGGCCAATAAAGACGTTTAGATTTTTAGAAAAGTTGGCTGAGATATCTTGGTAATTTCGATAATGGTTGAGAGTAATGCTTTCAATCCACATGATTTACATCCCAGGAAAGCGTACAGGTTTTTTAGAGCGTGTTTCAGTTTGCGTCTTTGTGTTATCTTGTCTAGTTAGTTTCTGCTTGTCCTTATTCATCTTTTTTACTAAGTCAGCTATTCTTTTTTTCTCTGCTAAATCAAGTTGGTGTTGCTTAAGTTCTGTTTCATTTGGCTGGATAAGTGTGATAGCAATTCCTTCCTTAGGAAGTTCAATCTTGTCACCAAGACGTAATTTTTTGCCGCGGCGTTTCTCATCTTCGCCATTAAATAGAACAGTATTATCAGCTAAATAGCCTTTTATAGCACCTCCGCTTTGGATAATACCCGTTTCTTTTAAAAGGGCTTGTAGGGTAATGTAATCATCGAATAGTTTATAATCCATCGGTCTCTCCATATCTTATTTGAAGCCATTATACCATAAAAAATGGTATAATTTATGGAACTACTCTTTCTCAAAGGAGCTTACATGGAAATTGTCAAAGGTGTCAACCTACATCTCATAAAAAATGAATCTTTAAAAACAGTCCAAGTAAAATGTCGTTTTAGTGGTTATTTGGATAAGAAAAATGTGGCTAGGAGAGTCCTAGTTGCTCAAATGTTAGAGACTGCTAGTAAAGCTTATCCAACTAATCGTGACCTTAGAAAAAAACTGGCTAGTCTTTACGGAGCTAGTCTGTCAACTAATGTTGTCACAAAAGGGTACACGCACTGTGTTGATATTAATGCTTCTGTCATTAGCGATGCCTATAGTTTTGAGTCTCAGTCTTTGCTAGAAGAATTATTAGAAGTCTTTAAGGAAATCTTGTTTAATCCTTTGATAACAACGGAGCAGTACCAACCAGCCAGCTTTGAATTGGAAAAACAAAATATCATGGCAGCTATTGATACCGAAAAAGAGGATTTGTTTTACCTAGCTGATCAAGAACTTAAAAGACAATTTTTCGATGATTCCTGTCAAGCTTTGTCAAGTTTGACAGCCAAAGAGCTCTTGAATAAAGAAAATTCCTTTACAGCTTATCAAGAGTTCCAGCGTATGTTGCAACATGATCAAATTGACATTTTTATAGTTGGCGATTTTGATGATTATAATGTGATTAAAGCCCTATATCAATTTCCATTCAAAGAGCGCCAGTTAGATTTATCTCTAATCTATAAGCAAGACTATACCAACGTTATTTCGGAGCATCTGGAAACAAAAGATAGTAAACAGAGTGTTTTAACCATTGGTTATCATATGCCTTTCACTTATGGGGATAAAGGGCTAGCTTCCGTTGCCGTTTATAATGCATTATTAGGTGAGTTACCCACTTCTAAATTATTTGTTAATGTGAGAGAGAAGAAGGGATTAGCTTACGCCATCGGCAGTCATTATGATTCATTTTCGCAATTGTTTACTATCTATGCGGGTATTCAGAAGGTTAACAAGTCTTTAGCTTTAAGACTTATTTTAAAACAGACGAAAGAATTACGGTTAGGCAAGTTTACAAATGCTGAAATCAAGCAGGCAAAAGTTGTTTTAAAAAATCAACTATTAGCTGCACAAGATTATCCGAAGCAGGCCATTGAGTTAGCTTATCATGGTCATTATTTCAATAGGGATAATTCGATTGACAGTTTATTGACAGAGATTGACAATGTTAGTAAAGAATCCATTGTTGATGTTGCTAAACAATTGAAACTACAAGCCGTGTATACTCTAGAAGGGAGTGCTTAGGATTGCAGAAAGAGAGTCATGAATATCCTGATTTAAAAGTGTTTGTCCATGAAGCGAAACTTGATTGTGGATTAAAGTTAGTTTTGATACCCCGTCCTAATTTCAACGAAAAGCAAGTTATGATTTCAACCAATTTTGGTTCTACTGGCAGTTCCATTAAAACAACTAATGGTCAAGTTGATTATCCCTTTGGTGTGGCCCATTTTTTAGAGCATAAAATTTTTGAGATGGGTGACGGTAAGGATGCTTTGGAGGATTTTACGACACTTGGCGCAGAGGCTAATGCCTTTACAACCTATCAGCAAACAGTCTATTATTTTTCAACTGTCAACGATATTGATAAGGGAATCAAAAAACTCATTACTTTAGTTAGAGAATGGCATATGACGCAGGAGAGTGTTGACGAAGAACGCCCTATTATCCAGAATGAACTATTGATGTATGAAGATGATAGTGACTATCAAATGAACAAGGCACTGTTAGCTAATCTCTATCCCAATACCCCCTTGAGTGAGGATATTGCGGGAAACAGCCAGACAGTTGAACAGATTAGTTTAGCTAATTTGACATCAGCACATGATTATTTTTATCAATTAGACCAGTTAACCATGGTTGTCGTAGGTGATTTTGATGTTGACGAAATCGTCAACGAGATTGACAACCTTGTCAATTTAGATGTCACCAAAAAAGAAGTCACGATATTGCCTCTTGAAATAAGTCCTATTATCAAATCAAGTCGTTTTTCTATGGATGTTACACAACCTAAATTAGGATTGGGTTTTAGAGTCGTAGATGACCTAGCGGGGGTGTCTTTGAGTTACTACAAGTTAGGATTGAGACTGTTTCTGGCTATGTTGTTTGGATGGACGTCTGAAGCTTATCAGAATTGGTATGATGATGGCTTAATTGACTATTCTTTTGACTTTCATCTTGAAGTGACTTCACAATTCAAATTTGTAACCATTACTTTTGATACAGATCAACCGATTGCTATGACTGGAAAAGTCAAGAAACTGTTTAAAACATTTGCTAATCATACTGATTTTTCAGAAGAACACTTGACACTGTTAAAAAAAGAAATGTACGGCGATTTTATTAATTCCCTGGATTCGATTGATCAATTGGCAAGTCAGGTGAGTCTATCCTTGGCGGATGGCGCAGATTATCTCGATACTGGAGAGCTCATTCGTCAGATTTCTTTATCAGATGTGCAAATGATAGCTGAGCACTTTGTATCGCATATGGAAGTGACCACAGTCACTATTTTTCCAAAATAAGTCATGGGAAAATACTAGATTTTTTGATATACTAAAGATTAACTAGACGGATTAGAAATGAGGGGATGTCAAATGATAAGAAAATCAGTTGGAATGCAGTTAAGAGATGGTCGCGAATCAAAGCATTATAGCCTTGATGATCTTGAATCTCTAACTGGTATTAAATCCTCTTATCTCCTATCCATGGAGATGGATCAATTTTCACTGTTACCAAGTAAATCTTATGAGATTTCCTATATCAAAAAGTATGCTGAAGTGGTAGATTTAGATCATGAGAGTCTTCTTCGTGATTACCATATTGCAGTGGCTGAAAAACAAGAGCGAGCGGCGTCTCGTCAAGAAGAAATAATTGAAGATAAGGATTCTGAGTCCTACAGTCGAGCTCAAGCTGGACAGCATGGTACTAGTCATCGCCAGACAGCAAAAACGGATAAAAAGAACCTACTTTTTCTAATGCTCTCTCTTTTAGTTCTAGTGGTTTTGTTGGCTGGCTTATTCTTTGTTTTTTGGGGCCGACGTTCGAAAAATTCCAACCTTGAAACGACTAGGTCTTCTCAGATAAGTTCAGCAAGTTCCCCAAGTAGTAGCAGTGAATCTTCAACAAGTTCTTCAAGTGAGTCACCGATCCTAGCTGTGACGCCATCGGTTGATGGTGTTAATCTAGCTGCTCATCTATCTCAGGCAAGCAAACCTGTTGATCTCGTCTTTTCATTAACTGAAGGGGCTGCTGATCGTTGGTTCTCTGTATCGAACTCAAACTATGAGTCAGGGGCAACGCTCACTCAAGAAACTCCTACAATTCGTGTAGCATTGTCTGAAGATACAAGTGAAACACTGATAACGCTTGGAAATACTTCTGGTATTAAGGTCACTGTGAATGGGCAGGAACTTGATTTATCATCTTTATTAGCTGACACAACTGGCTATATTACATTAACGATTGAGTAAGGTATAATGACAAAAAAAGAAAATATCCCTAATTTATTAACGGTAATTCGCATTTTTATGATCCCCCTCTTTTTGCTATTAACGTCAGTTTCTAGTAGCCATTTTGGTCATATTGTTGCTGCTATCATCTTTGCAGTGGCAAGTTTTACAGACTATCTAGATGGTTATTTGGCTCGTAAATGGCAGGTTGTGACGAACTTTGGTAAATTCGCTGATCCTTTGGCTGATAAGATGCTTGTTATGAGTGCTTTTATCATGCTTGTTGGTTTGAAAATGGCACCAGCTTGGGTTACAGCAGTGATTATCTGTCGTGAATTGGCTGTCACAGGACTTCGGTTGCTCTTGGTTGAAACTGGCGGTGAAGTGTTAGCAGCGGCTATGCCAGGTAAGATTAAGACAGTGACACAGATGTTAGCGGTTATCCTGTTGCTTTGTCACATGCATGTCCTAGGAACAGTGATGCTTTATGTAGCCTTGTTCTTCACTATTTATTCAGGATATGATTACTTCAAAGGTGCTAGTTTCTTATTTAAAGACACCTTCAAATAATGAGCAGATTTATGATTGAGGTTTCAAATTTATTTTTTAAATATCAGGAAGAACAGGAAGCATATACTTTAAAAGATGTATCGTTTCACGTGAAACCTGGAGAATGGTTATCTATTGTTGGGCATAACGGTTCAGGAAAGTCGACAACAGCTCGATTGCTTGACGGTCTTTTATTGGCAGAGTCCGGTCATATTAAGATTAATGGCAGAGAATTGACTGAAGAAAATATCTGGGACATTCGTCAAGATATTGGCATGGTTTTTCAAAATCCTGATAATCAATTTGTCGGTGCCACCGTTGAGGATGATGTTGCCTTTGGTCTCGAGAACAAGGGAGTTAGCCATTCGGAAATGACTGATAGGGTTTCAGAAGCTTTGACTTTAGTTGGAATGACGCCATTTAAAACACGCGAACCGGCTAGATTATCAGGTGGTCAGAAACAACGTGTAGCTATTGCAGGTGCCCTTGCAACAAGACCTAAAATTTTAATTTTTGATGAATCAACTAGTATGTTAGATCCAGAAGGTCGTCAAGAACTACTGGGTACGGTTCAAAAGATTCGTCAGCAGTTTGACATGACTATCATTTCAATTACTCATGATTTGGATGAAGTGGCGCTTAGTGATCGTGTGATTGTTATGAGAGCGGGTGAGATTGAGTCTATTTCAACACCTAGAGAACTTTTTTCTAGAGGAAATGATTTGGTAGCACTCGGCTTAGATTTACCATTTACTGTTCGTCTGCAGGAATCTCTGCGGGCATTAGGATGGCAACCAAAAGAATATAGAACAGAAACAGAATTGGAAGATGACTTATGGGAATTTCTCTCAAAAATGTAAGTTATACCTATCAAGCTGGGACACCCTTTGAAGGGCGTGCCCTTTTTGGTATTGATGTGACGATTGAAAAAGGTTCTTATACAGCATTTATTGGACATACTGGCTCGGGCAAATCAACCATCATGCAGCTTTTAAATGGCTTAAATATTCCGACTGAAGGAACGGTTTATGTTGATGATTTTGAGATTGCTTCATCTGCCAAACCCAAAGACATCAAATCAATCAGACAAAAGGTTGGTCTTGTTTTTCAATTTCCTGAAAGTCAGTTGTTTGATGAGACAGTACTAAAAGATGTGGCTTTTGGACCTCAAAATTTTGGAATTTCTGCGGAAGAAGCAGAAGCACGAGCGCGTCAAACCTTGAAGCAAGTAGGTATTTCTGAAGATTTATTTCATCAAAATCCTTTTGACTTATCAGGTGGGCAGATGCGTCGAGTTGCCATTGCAGGAATTTTGGCTATGGAGCCAGAAATCCTTGTTTTAGATGAACCGACAGCAGGGCTTGATCCTAGAGGTCGAAAAGAGTTAATGACCTTATTTAAGGAATTACATGACTCAGGTATGACGATTGTTTTGGTGACACATTTAATGGATGACGTGGCTAATTATGCTAATTATGTTTACCTGTTGGAAAAAGGGCAGATTGCAGCACATGGAAAACCTGTTGATCTTTTCCAAGACGTTGCTTTTTTAGAAAAGAAACAAGTTGGAGTGCCTAAAATTACAAAGTTTGCTTATCAGTTGCAACAAAGAGGTTTAGCATTATCAGAATTACCGATCACGATAGAACAATTTAAGGAGGCGTTTAAGCGTGGATAAGTTGATATTAGGACGTTATATCCCTGGTGATTCTCTTGTCCACCGTTTAGATCCTCGTAGCAAGCTAATAGCAATGATGTTGTTTATTATTGTCGTTTTTTGGGCTAATAATGTGGTGACTAATGTGATTATGTTAGTATTTACCCTAGTTGCGATTGCTCTATCTAAAATTCCCATAAGGTTTTTCATCAACGGTGTTAGGCCGATGATTGGTATCATTTTATTTACAACCTTGTTTCAAGTTTTCTTTACGACACAAGGAAATCCTTTGTTTGCCTTTTGGATTTTTAAAATTACTGATTTTGGGCTGGCTCAGGCATTGTTAATTTTTATGAGATTTGTTTTAATCATTTTGATGTCAACGATACTTACATTGACGACAATGCCTTTGAGCTTGGCTGATGCTGTGGAGTCACTGTTAAAACCTTTGCGCATTTTAAAAGTACCAGCTCATGAAATTGGGCTAATGCTATCGCTTAGTTTACGTTTTGTTCCTACTTTGATGGATGATACGACAAGAATTATGAATGCACAGAGAGCACGTGGGGTCGACTTTGGAGAAGGTCATTTGATGCAGAAAGTTAAGACGATTATCCCTATACTAATACCTTTGTTTGCTTCCAGTTTTAAACGAGCTGATGCTTTGGCTACAGCTATGGAATCTCGTGGTTATCAAGGAGGCGAAGGTCGAACTAAATATCGTCAACTCAAGTGGCAATTGTCAGATAGTTTGACCATTCTGGCCTTCGTACTTCTTGGGATTACGCTATTTATTCTCAAAACAAATCGTTAAGCATAGAAAATCTATTGAGTCTTTAAGGCTCAATTTTTTTATGTGTTTAAAACGTTCTTGCTATCCATTTATACTCAATAAAAATCAAAATTAGCATTTGTGCTATTCTTTTAGGTGGTTCAGACATAAACCATAGATTTTTTATTACTGTCCATTTCATTCACTGAAAAAGCATCTTATTCGACTCACTTAGTCTGCTTCATTTTAGAGCAAAATTACATCGTTATAGGTAAAATAGCTATTTTTAAACTTAAATGAGTATTAATCCCTTTTCAAAGTAATCGTAATCTTTAGGGTGTATTCTAGTAAAGATCCTGTAAAGGGTTAAGCCCTCATAAGTTTACAAGTCATTTAAGTGACAAGGGAGATATGCTAAATCAGAGAGAAAAAATCAATACATCAGCTTTACTGGGATTGGAAAGTTTAAGGACACTTTCAGATTCTTAGTTTGTCAATGCAACTTCATATATTGTCGACTCAAGTGACGTTTTATCAACTATTGTTGTCAACTCATCAAAAAGGTAATAATACTTTAGTCCAAGTCAATCGTATAATGATGTCAATGGTATTAAAGTCAGATGGGTTTTGGAATGATTTCATACTAAATCGAAAAAAGGAAACTAGCGTGTCAACCATTTCTTTCTCTTTAATTCAAAAAGAGAAGGTTGCTAAGAAAGGAATTGCCTAAAAAGAGTCAAGGGATAGTTATACTGTACAGAATGACCAATACGATGATTGTTCGCAATTAACACTCTCTTATCTAAATGGTGATTGGTCATCAGGACATTACGAGAGTTGTTGATAATTAGGTTAAAGAAGTTTATGAGTCTTGGGTGGGAGCGATTGAGTTTAGGAACACTAATGGCTAGTATTAAGACTAAAAAGCTCGTTTTTGCTCAATTTTTTGCCTTTCTTTATCAATTTAAAAACTGACTGACATATTTGTCATATAACTATTACTATTAAGTAATAAAAGAAGAGTATGATAAATAAGGATTATTTTAAGAAAGAGATAGATTGTTATGACAAGAAAATCATTAAGGAAAGAAAATAGAATGAAGAAATCAGGTTTATTATTTATGTTGTCTATCTTAGCTTGTGGAGCTATTTTAGTGGCAACAGGTATGTTTAGCTCAAACAGTTATTTTTCGAAAGCTGAGTCTGAAGAGGTAAAAGCTAGTTCAACCAATCAGTCTAAGGACCCAAGCTCGTCTTCTACTGACGTCAAGGACTCGTCGTCACAACCATCAAGCACTTCGGAAGAACCAAGTAAATCAGGTACAGAAGATAGTGCCACTCAGCCTGAGGCTTCAATGACAGAAGTTGCTGAAGTAGCGACTCCAGAGGAAACAACCGTTGCTGCCGCTGCCAGTCAAGAGCCAGTGACGACGAAAGTAGCTTACAATACTCAAGTAGCAACAGGCGTTCCAGCTCAAACCCAAACGACACAGCAACACGTTGCCCCGTCTGGACGTGTCTTATCAAATGGCAATACTGCCGGTAGAGATGGAGCTTATGCAGCAGCCCAAATGGCAGCAGCGACAGGTGTTGACCAAGCCACTTGGGAACACATCATTGCTCGTGAATCAAATGGTCAAGTTGGTGCTCGCAATGCATCAGGTGCTTCTGGTCTCTTCCAAACTATGCCAGGATGGGGTTCAACAGCAACTGTACAAGATCAAATCAATTCTGCGATTAACGCTTACAATGCTCAAGGTTTATCAGCTTGGGGTTATTAATAAAAAATAAGGTTGACAATTCTGTCAACCTATTTTTTATATTCAATTTTTCTAGTAAAAGGGTTTGTAATAATAATGTCTTCTATCTTGCCATTGTTGAATATTAAAGTTGCAACGAACGGCATTAATTTTTTAATGTCTTGGAAGTTATCAAAACCAAACTGGTTATCATAATAGTTGATGATTGTTGAGATGGCTGTACCATGGGATGAAATGAGCAGAGACTTTTGTTTTTTATTAAGAATTTTCTGGAGTTCTTGGATTGTTCTATCTTGCACTTGTTGTAGACTTTCACCATTTGCTAATTGATAACTAAAATCCTGCCATTGACGTTTTGCAAAATCATTAAAGTCATCGATCCAAACATCATCAACTTTGCGTTCTTTAAAGTTTTCTTTTATTTGAATAGGTAAATTTTTTTCGTTAGCAAGGTCATGTACGGTTTGAATGGCACGCTTAAAGGGACTGGAATAAATACTATCAATAGCAGTCGATTTAAAATAATCTAGCAAAAGTTGACAATCTTGTAAACCTTTTGTTGTTAACTCTCTTTCTTCATCATTATGATTGTTGTAGTTAGGTTCAGCATGTCGAACAAGATAAACAGTTTGCTTCATCTAGATACCTCCAAAAAGTTCTTGGGCATAACGCTTGCCAGTTGGTGTAGCAGCTAGCCCACCTTCGGCAGTTTCTTTGAAGGCTGTCGGCATGGTTTTACCGACTTGATACATAGCATCAACAACTTCATCAACAGGAATTTTTGATTCAATACCAGCTAGAGCCATATCGGCTGCTACCAGGGCGAAACTAGCTCCCATCGCATTACGCTTGACACAAGGGACTTCCACCAAACCTGCAACGGGATCACAAACTAGTCCCAAAAGATTTTTTATGACAAAGGCGACGGCCTGACTGGCTTGGTAAGCACTACCGCCAGCAGCCATTGTGATAGCCGCAGCTCCCATGGCCGCAGCTGATCCGACCTCTGCTTGACAACCACCTTCTGCTCCGGATATTGAAGCATTATTAGCGATGACTAGTCCAAAGGCACCTGCTGTAAAAAGGAAGTCAAGCTGCTCCTCTCGAGTTAGTTTTAATTTTTCAATAGCTGTTGAAATGATTGCTGGAATACAACCGGCGCTACCAGCCGTCGGAGTGGCGCAGACTAGTCCCATTTTGGCATTTTGTTCATTGACCGCAATAGCATTTCGGGCAGCGGTCAGGATAGTAGATTCAGATAAGGTATTGCCAGCTTGAATGTAGTGGTGCAGTTTCAGAGCATCACCGCCTGTCAATCCACTGACCGACTTGTCATCATTCAGACCATCTTTTACAGAAGCTAGCATAACGTCTAAATTACGGGCCATGATGAAGCGAATTTCATCTGCCTGACGACCTGTCAAGCTAGTTTCGGTGGCAACCATTAAATCAGCTACTGACCCTTTGTAGTTTTCTTCTGCCTGTTGGACTAATTCTTCAATCGAGTAGAACATGTATGGCCTCCTTACCCAAAGTAATTGACATTATAGAGATGCGGAATGTTTTCAATAGCCTTGACAGCTTCTTGACAGTCTCTTGAGTCTACTTCAATGATCATAATGGCTTTTTGGCCTGCATTCTCACGTGTAACATTCATTTGAGCAATGTTGATATTGTAATCTGATAAGATATCTGTTACTCTCGCAATCATGCCAGGGATATCTTGATGGACGACAATAATCGTTGGTGTGTTCATCTGCAAGGTTACCGCAAAACCATTTAATTCAGTGACTTCAATATTACCCCCGCCAATTGAAATACCAGTTAGGCTCATACTACTGCCGTCAGCATCTTTAACTTCGATTTTAACGGTATTTGGATGTGGCGCATCGCCTTCTTTCAAGATTTCCCAGTAGATACGAATGCCTTTTTCATGAGCTATTTCCAGAGAATTCTTGATATCAGGATTGTCCGTGTCCATTCCCATTATTCCAGCAACAAGGGCACGGTCTGTGCCATGGCCCCGATAAGTTTTGGCAAATGAATTGTAGAGGTGAAAAGTGACTTCCGTAGGTTCCTTTCCAAAAATGGAGTGAATGAGTCGTCCAATTCGTACAGCACCTGCGGTATGACTACTCGACGGTCCAATCATAACAGGGCCAATAATATCAAAAACAGATTGAAATTTTAAGGGTTTCATGCCATTCTCCTAAGATTAAACGTTGTGTCTATTATAACAAATAAAGCGCTTTAAAAATAGAGGATTTTCAGTCAGTTGTCAGGTTTTGGAAATCTATCAAAATCGTGTTATAATGTACTCTGCCTTTGGGCTTCAAAATCGACCTTCAAATCGACTTTTGAAAACGACGACCTTCAAATCGTGCGTTAAAAAACGAAAAGATGGGAGACTTATCATATGATTGATAATTCAAAGACTCGTGTTGTTGTCGGCATGAGTGGAGGAGTTGACTCCTCAGTAACAGCTCTTATGCTTAAAGAGCAAGGTTATGACGTTGTTGGTGTCTTCATGAAAAACTGGGATGATACTGACGAATTCGGCGTCTGTACAGCGACAGAAGACTACAAGGATGTCGCAGCAGTAGCTGATCAGATTGGGATACCTTATTACTCAGTTAATTTTGAAAAAGAGTATTGGGATCGTGTTTTTGAGTATTTCTTGGCGGAATACCGTGCAGGACGTACCCCTAATCCAGACGTCATGTGTAATAAAGAGATTAAATTCAAGGCTTTCTTAGATTATGCCATGAGCCTTGGGGCTGATTATGTCGCAACTGGGCATTATGCACAGGTTTCGCGTGACGAAGATGGGACTGTCCACATGCTTCGTGGGGCGGATAATGGCAAGGATCAAACCTATTTCCTAAGTCAATTATCACAAGAACAGTTGCAAAAAACCATGTTTCCACTTGGTCATTTGCAAAAGTCTGAAGTACGTGATATTGCTGAGCGAGCAGGACTTGCAACAGCTAAGAAAAAAGACTCAACGGGGATTTGTTTTATTGGTGAGAAGAATTTCAAAGAATTTCTCGGGCAATACCTCCCAGCTCAAAAAGGTCGCATGATGACTGTTGACGGTCGTGACATGGGAGAGCACGCTGGTTTGATGTATTATACCATCGGTCAACGTGGCGGTCTTGGTATCGGTGGTCAACAAGGTGGCGACAATGAGCCCTGGTTTGTTGTTGGTAAAGACCTGTCACATAATATCCTCTACGTTGGACAAGGCTTTTACCATGAGTCACTCATGTCAACCTCACTTGACGCGTCAAGCATCCACTTTACACGTGAGATGTCAGAAGAATTCACCTTAGAATGCACAGCTAAGTTCCGTTACCGCCAACCAGACAGTAAAGTAACTGTCAAGGTTAAGGGTGACAAGGCAGAAGTAATTTTTGCGGAGCCACAGCGTGCTATCACTCCAGGACAAGCTGTTGTTTTCTATGACGGTGATGAGTGTCTTGGTGGTGGCATTATTGATCAAGCCTACAAAGATGGTGTGGCTTGTCAGTATATCTAAGGTAGTATGGGAAAAGTTTTCTTATTCCTTGAATCCTTAGGAGTTATTTGATAAACTAAATTCAGTAATATCATGAAAGTCAAAGCTCATGGTCTTGCAGGTCTTTTTGGCTTGCAATGATACGGGTTTTGGCTATTTTTGTGCCTAAACTGGAGGAAAGGGATGGATTTTCGTACTAAGCTTGGTCAAAGTAGTTTTGGAGTTCGCGCGACTGCTTTAATCATTAAGGATAATCATATCTTTCTAGGGAAGCATGAGGATGGATTTCATACCATTGGTGGTGCTATTGAAATTGGCGAAACAAGTTCACAAGCAGCTCTTCGGGAAATGCAGGAAGAAATTGGTATTGCGGGTGAGATAGTGGATTTGGCTTTTGTGGTGGAAAATCAGTTTACTGTTAATGATGTGAAATTTCATAATATTGAATTTCATTACATGATCCAACCACTCGAAGAACCGCCGACAGAGATGATTGAAGGTAAAGAAAGTTACCCTTGCGTATGGCTTCCTTTGGACAAGGTAGATGATTTTGACATCAAGCCTGCTTTCCTCAAAAAAGCTTTAAAAAACTGGAATGGACAGTTAAGGCATTTTATCAATAAAGATGGAGAAGATTAAAGTGGAACATCATTTTGTAGAAGAATTTGACGTTATCGTTGTTGGTGCCGGTCATGCGGGAGTGGAAGCTGCCTTGGCAGCAAGCCGTATGGGTTGCAAAACCTTACTTGCTACGATTAACTTAGAAATGTTGGCTTTTATGCCATGTAACCCCTCTATTGGAGGATCGGCTAAAGGGATTGTTGTACGTGAAATTGACGCCCTTGGCGGCGAGATGGGTAAAAACATCGACAAGACCTATATCCAGATGAAAATGCTCAACACGGGTAAAGGTCCCGCGGTGCGTGCTCTTCGTGCTCAAGCTGATAAGCACCTTTATGCTGTGGAAATGAAAAAAACAGTTGAGCAGCAAGAAAACCTGACTCTTCGCCAAAGCATGATCGATGATATCTTGGTTGAAGATGGCAAGGTTATTGGTGTTTTAACAGCGACTGGTCAAAAATATGGTGCGCGTGCGGTTATCATTACAACTGGTACAGCTTTACGTGGTGAAATCATTTTAGGTGAGCTTAAGTATTCGTCTGGTCCAAACAATAGCTTAGCTTCTATTACACTGGCTGATAATCTTGTTAAACACGGCCTGGAAATTGATCGTTTTAAAACAGGGACACCGCCGCGTGTCAAGGGGTCAACAATTAATTATTCCGTGACAGAGGTGCAACCTGGCGACATCAAACCAAATCATTTTTCATTCATGTCTAAGGATGAAGATTATATTACAGATCAGGTTGACTGTTGGTTGACATATACCAATGAAACAAGTCATGACTTAATCAAAGAAAACCTTCACCGTGCACCAATGTTTTCAGGTGTTGTAAAAGGAGTTGGACCACGCTATTGTCCATCAATTGAAGACAAGATTGTGCGTTTTGCTGATAAAGAACGTCACCAACTTTTCCTTGAACCAGAAGGGCGTCAGACAGATGAAGTTTACGTTCAAGGACTGTCAACTTCCTTGCCAGAAGATGTGCAACGTGATTTGATTCATTCAGTAAAAGGTTTGGAAAATGCTGAAATGATGCGTACAGGTTATGCTATTGAATACGACATTGTATTACCACATCAACTGCGTGCTACGCTAGAGACTAAGGTTATTTCGGGTCTCTTTACAGCCGGACAGACTAATGGCACGTCTGGTTATGAGGAAGCTGCAGGACAAGGTATTATTGCAGGCATCAATGCTGCTCTTAAAGTCCAAGGCAAGCCGGAATTTATTTTAAAACGCTCGGACGCTTACATCGGTGTCATGATTGACGACCTTGTTACAAAAGGGACCCTAGAGCCTTATCGTTTGTTGACCTCACGTGCTGAATACCGGCTCATTCTTCGTCATGACAATGCTGATATGCGGTTGACACCACTTGGTCGACAAGTTGGTTTAGTTGACGATGAGCGTTGGAATATCTTTGAAATCAAAAAAAATCAATTTGACAATGAGTTGACAAGGCTTGACACGGTTAAGTTGAAACCTGTCAAGCAAACCAATGAGCGCATTCAGGAATTAGGCTTCAAACCATTGACAGATGCTATGACAGCTAAGGCTTTTATGCGTCGTCCAGAAATTGACTACAAGCTAGCAACTGAGTTTGTTGGCCCAGCTACAGAAGAGCTGGATAGTAAAGTCATTGAACTATTGGAAACAGAAATCAAATATGAAGGCTACATTAACAAGGCCCTTGACCAAGTTGACAAGATGAAACGTATGGAAGAAAAACGTATTCCTGCTAATATTGACTGGGATGCCATTGATTCTATTGCGACAGAAGCTCGTCAGAAATTCAAGAAAATCAATCCAGAAACTATTGGTCAAGCTAGCCGTATTTCAGGTGTCAACCCAGCCGATATTTCCATTTTGATGGTTTACTTAGAAGGGAATAATAAAGCCCGTAGAAACCTTCAATAAGTAATCAAACTGTAATCTTGGATAGGTACAAAGAGTCCTGATATTCAGGGCTTTTTGTGGTATAATATGACCCTAAGAGGTTATTAAATGAAAAGATTTCGTTTTGAAACCATTCATCTTGTGATGATTGGCATGATTGTATTTGGTTTATTGGCCATCAGTGTACGTCTAACGCAGTCAGAAACCAGCTTATTGATTGCTATTTTTTTAGCATGTTCATCATTGACAGCCTTGCTCTATTTTCAGAAAAAAAGTTATCAGCTATCTGAAGATGAACAAATTGAACTGTTAAATGACCAAACTGAGGTAAGTTTGAAGGCTTTACTTGATAAGATGCCAGTTGGGGTCATTAAATTTAATCCAGAGGCCAGTGAAATTGATTGGTATAATCCTTATGCTCAGTTAATTTTTAGTGACCAAGAGACGGGACAATTTGATACACAAGTAGTTCTTGATTTACTGGAAGCCCATAAGCAGGGTGCACTCACTCGTAGCATTACGATTGGTGAAGCCAGGTATAATTCCTATATGGACTTGGAGTCTGGTGTCTTTTACTTCTTCGATGCTAGCCAAGAAATTGAAAGCAGTCAAAAGACAATCAAAAAACGTCCTGTTATTGGAATTATGTCTGTTGATAATTATGATGACTTCACCGATAATATGGCTGATGCCGACATTTCAAGTATCAATAGCTTTATCGCTAATTTCATTGCCAATTTTGCTGAAGAACATGCGATTTTTTATCGTCGTGTAGCTATGGACCGTTTTTATTTCTTTACGGATTATGGTACCCTTGAAACTTTAATGAATGATAAGTTTGATATTCTAGATCGTTTCCGCCAAGAAGCTCAAGAATATGAATTATCATTGACCCTAAGTATGGGGATTGCTTACGGTAGAGGGCATCACGATCAAATTGGGATTATTGCCCAAGAAAATCTTAATATAGCCCTAGTTCGTGGTGGTGATCAAGTTGTTCTCAAGGAAAACGAGGAACATGCAGACTTGATGTATTTTGGTGGAGGAACTGTTTCGACCGTGAAACGTTCACGCACTAGAACTCGTGCGATGATGTCAGCCATTTCGGATAAAATCAAATCAGTTGATAAGGTATTTGTTGTTGGCCACCGCCGTTTAGATATGGATGCTTTGGGATCTTCTGTCGGGATGCAATTTTTTGCGAGTCAGTTGGTTTCAGAATCTTATGTTGTCTATGATCCTAGTGATATGGGAATGGATATTGAAAGAGCTATCGAGCGTCTTAAACAAGATGAAACAGTAAATCTTGTAACGATCTCGGAAGCCTTACAGATGGTTGATTACAGGTCTTTATTGATTATGGTTGACCATTCTAAAACAAGTCTGACGCTTTCAAAAGACCTGTTTGATGAATGTCGAGAGACGATTGTCGTCGACCATCACCGACGCGATGATGACTTTCCTGACAATGCCGTGTTAAGTTTTATCGAAAGTGGTGCCAGTTCTGCAGCAGAATTGGTGACAGAATTGATTACTTTCCAAAATGCTAAAACAAGTAAACTAAACAAGCTTCAAGCTAGTCTCTTGATGGCTGGTATTATGCTTGATACCAAGAATTTCTCAACTCGAGTTACTAGCCGTACTTTTGATGTGGCTAGCTATCTTAGAACCTTGGGGAGTGATAGTGTCGAGATTCAATCTATCGCAGCAACCGATTTCGAAGAATATCGTCAGGTTAATGAGTTAATTTTAAAAGCAAAACCTTATAAAAAACGTCTCATGATCGCTAGCGGTCCAGAAGATGTCCCTTACAATAATGTTATTGCGAGTAAGGCGGCTGACAGTCTGTTAATGATGGCAGATGTTGAGGCAAGTTTTGTGATTTCTAAGAATCCCAAAGGTCAAACAACTATTTCCGCAAGGAGTCGTAATGATGTCAATGTTCAGCGTATTATGGAACAGCTGGGTGGCGGAGGTCATTTCAACCTTGCTGCGTGTCAATGTGATGATATTGCTGTTATTGATTTAGAAGCGCAATTACTAGATATTATTGATCAAGAAGTAGAAGAGGAGTAGATAATGAAAGTTATTTTTTTACAAGATGTTAAAGGAAAAGGTAAAAAAGGCGAAGTTAAAGAAGTACCAACAGGATACGCTCAAAACTTCTTATTAAAGAAAAAATTGGCTAAGGAAGCAACCAATCAAGCTATTGGTGAACTTAAAGGGAAACAAAAGTCTGAAGAAAAACACCAAGCTGAGATTTTAGCAGAAGCAAAAGCAACCAAAGTTGAGCTTGAAAAAGAAGCAACGCGAGTGCAATTTACGGAAAAAGTTGGGCCAGACGGTCGTACTTTTGGCTCTATTACTGCTAAAAAAATTGCTGAAGAATTGCAAAAGCAATTTGGCATTAAAGTGGATAAACGTCATATTGAATTAGACCACCCTATTCGGGCGATTGGTTTGATTGAAGTACCTGTTAAACTACACAAAGAAGTAACTGCTGACATCAAGTTAGCCGTTAAAGAAGCTTAATTGATTTATAAAGAGTTACATAACATCGACAAGGAGGTGAGAAGATGGCGGAGACACAAGAATTACGTCTACAGCCACAAGATTTGGTAGCCGAGCAGTCTGTTTTAGGATCAATCTTTATCTCACCAGACAAGTTGATAACGGTTCGCGAATTTATCGAAGCAGATGACTTTTACAAGTATGCTCATAAGGTTATTTTTAGAGCTATGGTTACGTTAAGTGATCGTCATGATGCTATCGATGCGACTACTGTCAGAAATATTCTTGATAGTCAAGGAGACCTTCAAAATATCGGAGGCCTCTCTTATATTGTTGAGCTGGTCAATAGTGTACCGACTAGTGCTAATGCTGATTATTACGCTAAAATTGTGGCTGAAAAAGCCATGTTGCGCAATATTATCAAGCGCTTGACAGATACTGTTAATGAAGCCTATGAGGGGTCGCTTGAGTCAGAGGAAATTATTGCTGGCGCAGAGAAGGCTTTGATTGAGATTAATGAGCATAGTAATCGTAGTGGTTTTAGAACGATTGCGAGTGTGCTGGATCAAAACTTTGAAAGTCTCGAGATCAGAGCGCAACAAACTTCAGATGTGACGGGGCTCCCAACAGGTTTCAGAGATTTAGATCGCATTACAACAGGCTTACACCCAGACCAGTTAATAATCTTGGCTGCCCGCCCTGCGGTTGGTAAGACAGCATTTGTTCTTAATATCGCCCAAAATGTTGGAACAAAACAAAATAAGGCTGTGGCCATCTTCTCTCTTGAAATGGGAGCAGAAAGCTTAGTAGACCGGATGTTAGCAGCAGAAGGCATGATTGATTCTCACGCCTTGAGGACGGGACAATTAACCGATCAGGACTGGAATAATGTCATGATTGCTCAAGGAGCTTTAGCGGAAGCACCAATTTACATCGATGATACACCGGGTATCAAGATTACTGAAATTCGAGCGCGTTCTCGTAAATTAGCACAAGAAGTTGACGGTGGACTAGGTCTTATTGTCATTGACTATTTGCAGTTGATTTCAGGAACACGACCGGAAAATCGACAACAAGAAGTTTCGGAAATTTCTCGTCAGTTGAAAATTTTAGCAAAAGAATTACGTGTCCCAGTTATTGCCCTTAGTCAGCTCTCGCGTGGTGTTGAGCAACGTCAAGATAAACGCCCTGTTTTATCTGACATCCGTGAGTCAGGGTCTATTGAGCAAGATGCTGATATTGTTGCCTTTCTTTACCGTGATGATTATTATCGTAAAGAAGGTGAGGAAGCTGAGGAAGCCATTGAAGATAACACAGTGGAAGTTATCTTGGAGAAAAACCGTGCTGGTGCGCGTGGGACAGTTAAGTTAATGTTCCAAAAAGAATATAATAAGTTTTCAAGTATAGCTCAATTTGAAGAGTTTTAAACTTGATAGATAAGTTGACAAGTTTGTAAAGTAGCTTGTTTAAGAAATAGGAGAAACCGTATGAGTGATGCATTTGCTGATGTAGCAAAAATGAAAAAAATTAAAGATGATGTCAAGAACCACGAAGGACAGTTAGTAGAATTAACTTTAGAAAATGGTCGGAAACGCGAAAAAACCAAAACGGGCCGTTTGATTGAAGTCTACCAATCGTTGTTTATTGTGGAATATAACGAACAATCAGATGAGCCGGGAGCTATCAACAATTCTTATGTCGAGTCTTATACCTACTCTGATATCTTGACAGAGAAAACGCTAATCCGTTACTTTGATGAAGAACTAGCTGAATAACTAAAGACCTCCTAAGAGGTTTTTTGTTTACAGAAAAGTTGACAATTGAGTAAATAAAGTTGACAATAATTTGTGAGTTTCTAGTGACTAATTGACTCTCGTCTACTCTCTTTTTATTATATTCCTATAAAAGAGAGGAGAATTTTAGTAAGATTGATGTAAAGGAGGGATGATATTGGATAAAGAAACGATTTTAGCCATAGCCTTAAAGAAATACCGTCAAGACCAGGGATTGACACAAGCAGAATTAGCAGAGCAGTTAGATGTTTCTGATAAGACGATTTCAAAATGGGAAAATGGAGAAACTTATCCTAGTAAGCGGAATATGATGAGGATTAGTGACCAACTAGGAGTCAGTATCGAGTCCTTACTGATTGAAAGTTCACAAAAAGAAAGTCGAGGATTGCGTGTAGGAAATTATACGATTGACTACATATACTTAATAGTTATGGTTCCTTTCATCATAATGGCTATACAGACCCAGAATTATGTATTTTTATCGAGTGTTATCGTGATACTTATTATTGGTACAAAGAGACAATAGGATCAGCTGCCCGTTTAAAAATATTACTTTACTTTCATATACAGAAATGATATAATACTCTTTGTGTGAAATAATGGCAGTTCAATATGAAGCTCGTCAACAGATACCTTGAAATACAAGTAACCTTGGCTGTTTAGGCGAAGGGCATCTGCACGAATCAGGATTGGACAATCATATTTCCTCAAAAAAGGAGCTAGTTAGCTAGCTTCAAAAAATAAAGAGGAGGACATTTTTAATGTCACGTTATACAGGACCATCATGGAAACAAGCCCGTCGTTTAGGCTTGTCACTTACAGGAACAGGTAAAGAGCTTGCTCGTCGTAACTACGTTCCAGGACAACACGGACCAAACAACCGTTCAAAACTTTCTGAATACGGTTTGCAATTGGCTGAGAAGCAAAAATTGCGTTTCACTTATGGAATGGGTGAAAAACAATTCCGTAACTTGTTCGTACAAGCAAGCAAAATCAAAGGTGGAATCCTTGGTTACAACTTTATGCTTCTTCTTGAGCGTCGTCTTGACAACGTTGTTTACCGTTTAGGTCTTGCAACTACTCGCCGTCAAGCTCGTCAATTTGTAAACCACGGTCACATCCTTGTTGACGGAAAACGCGTTGATATCCCATCATACCGTGTTGAAGTTGGTCAAGTCATCTCAGTTCGTGAAAAATCAGCTAAAGTTCCAGCTATCCTTGAAGCAGTTGAAGCTACCGTTGGACGTCCAGCATTCGTATCATTCGATGCTGAAAAACTTGAAGGATCACTTTCACGTCTTCCAGAGCGTGATGAAATCCACCCAGAAATTAACGAAGCCCTTATCGTTGAATTCTACAACAAAATGCTTTAATTTTAAGATTATATGCTTTGAAAGCCCGTGGTTGCGGGCTTTTTGCTTTGCTTAAAATACTGATTTTTGAATTTGTTCAGGAATTTGTGGAGTTACAGTCAAATGAATTAGCTTTCAAACAAGGAATTGAGACGCAGAAAGTACTCGTGTACGGCAAGTCGAAAGTGACGAAGTATCAAAGTTAATTCAAAAGACTATATAAATCGTTTATTGATGTTCCATAGAATGAAATGGCTTTTTTTTGCATTCTCTTTAGAAAGGTGGCTGTAAGTATCCACAGTCATTGATAAAGTGGAGTGTCCTAGTCTGTTTTGAAGTTCCTTGTATGGAATACCAACATTTAATAATAAACTAGCGTGAGTATGGCGGAAACCGTGGAAGCCGACAGCGTCAAATGACATAAAAAACAGTACAACAATGTTATCCTATTGCTATGGCTTATTCACTGACTTTTGGTGAAACAGCTTAGAAACATACTAAACTAAATGGTGTGGAAATCTCTTATAGGAGAGGGCATTCAATACTTTCTTGTGAAAAAAGACATTCCTTTCCAGCAGTAAGTGTTCGTGGCTGTTTACCTATTTTATACGAAAATTGTCGCTAGTGAAGCCTCCTTTTGTTTCATTGTTTTAGATAAAATCTTATCAGAGTATGTGGGACACTTGATGTCGAGAATTGAAAATGCTATCTCTAAAGCAAGAGATCATTTAAGACAAAGAGTCATAAGAAAACACCAGCAATTTGCTGGTGCTAACTTATTTACGGCCATCATTGGTTTTTAAACCACCTTGGAAATCTGCTTCAACATTATCAACATAGTCACGATAGTAATTGAGTAGGTCAGTTTTTAATTGTTGATACTCTTTTTCCGTATAGTCCTTTTCTTCAAAGAAAGCATTAAATTTTGGCATTTTTAGTTCTTCACGTAGGCGTTTAATAACAGTATTTTTATCCATAAGTAACTTCTTTCTTTTTCTTTCATTGTATCACATTATTGTGAATAAGGTAACATATTTTTGATGTAAGAGGCAAAATCAGTGCGATTTAACGTTTTTAGTAATATGATAATAAGATACAGTTAGTCTAAGTAGAGGCTTGTTTAGAAAAAGAGGAAAATATGTCAGTTATTACGCTTATTTTAGCTACTTTAGTAGCTTTGGAACATTTTTATATCATGTATTTAGAGACATTTGCAACCCAGTCGAAAGCAACCGGTCGTGTCTTTAAGATGTCTCAGGAGGAGCGTTCGCGTGATTCGGTCAGCAAACTTTTTAAGAATCAGGGGATTTACAATGGTTTGATTGCTATTTTTTTGTTATTTGGGATTTTGACGAGCAATCAGACGCTAGTCGTAGTCTTTTTGCTTAATGTGGTTTTTGCCGGAGCTTACGGAGCCTTGACTGCTGATAAGAAAATCATCTTGACCCAAGGTGGTCTGGCTATTTTGGCTCTTATTACCTTACTATTTTAAGAAAAAGCTTTCCATTTTGCTGCGTCCTCAATCCTAGAGATTCTGTCTCATTTTTGAGATGCGGGTCATTTGGAGGGCTTTTTCTTATTGTCACATTAGTCGATAGAGACAGGGCCTTCTTTGCTGTTAATAGTCAATGTTGCTTTGTTATCCTTACCTTGTTTATGGAAACTAAGCTTTTCTTGGTCCTCGTCAGTAATCATCTGGTCTGAACTAGCAATGGCATCAGAGAGGTTAAGTTCCTCATCGATTATTTTGAGATTGAAGTTTGTTGTAGAACGTGTCTTCTCTTCTAGATGAATAGTGATGTCACTATAACGGCTAGTGATTTCAGTGAGATTTTTAAGAGATAGTTGTTTAGCAGTGATGGTATTGCTGTCACCAGATAGATTGACATTATCTAGCTCGGTATCTGTTAAAGTGAGCGTTCCATCTTCGAGTTTAATGGCTGTATTTTGGAGATGACTTTTATCCACGTCTATGGTTGTCGAGTTTCCTTCAAACTGTCCTCTGTCAATAGTAGAATTTGTTAAAGAAAGGTAATCAGATGCATCTAGTTTCAATCGACTGATATTGCTATTGTCCAAGTAGAGAGAATTAGCTGAAAAGTTAGCTTTTGAAATGACTGTGTCATCAGTGTAGATGGATTCAGATGTTAGATCGACCTCTTTGATTGGGAAATGATAGAGATGGGTTGAGCCTGAAACATAGCCTTTGATGTTATCAAATTTAGCATTTTTAGGAACGGATAAGACAACATCATGGCTATCCCTATCTTGATTGTTGAGATAATACCCTAAAGCTGATAGTAGTCCTGTGACATTGGTCGTTTTATCAGCTTGTTTGAGAGATAGGCTATCACCATCTTGTTTAACGGTTAATTTGCCTAAGACCTTACTACCAGTATAGTATGTCAAATGCCATTTATCATCTTTGGATGGTTCAATAATGAGGTCACGGGTGTTTAGTTTGAGTTCTAAGTGTTTAAAACTGGATAACTCTTGTTCAACTTTTTTAGTTGCTGTTGCCTCTTTAATGTCTTTTAGACCACCGTGGCTATGTCCCCATAAAACAGCTACTGTTCCAAAACTAATAAAGATGAGAGAAAGAATGAAAAGGAATTTATTTGTTTTTTTCATGCGGCACTTCCTTTCTTAGTGAAACGACTAATAATAGCTAGGAGAACACGAGTCATTGCTTTTGCTAGTGCTATTAACAGGAGCCAAAGAAGTAAGCCTACTCCTAAGACTAACAGCCCTGTTCCAATCCCTAAAGCCATAGCTGCTAAAGAATCTGGCACCAGTGTGAAGCTTTCCCAAATGAGAACACCTAAAACAGCAATGCCAGCTACTAGGAGTGAAATGGCTGCGACAACAAAGGCAAAAATAATGGCGATGAAGGCAAACATAAGCCCTGCGACTAGAATGATAGCAGGAAGTGCCAAAGGTGCAGCAAAAAGGGCTAGGAGGGCAATCCAGAGGGTTTTAGCGCGCGATTTTTGGCTATGGTCTGCCTCGCCTTCTTTTTTATCCCAAAGAGCATTGAGGATATCTTGTGCAGCTTCCTTAGGTGTTCCCAGCTCTTCGATAACACGGTCCTCGTTTTCAGGTCCAGCTTCGTCAAAATATTCGGTAAAGTATTCCATAGCTTCTTGGTAATCTTCCTCTGGCAAACGGTGCAAGTAATGATCTAACTGCTTTAGATACTCAGTCCTTGTCATGTCTCAAACTCCCTTCCACAATCCCATCTAGGGTCTCCTTGTAACTTCTCCATTGTAATTTTAAATAAGTGAGGTGCTCTTTTCCCTCAGTTGTTAGAGCGTAGTATTTGCGCTTACGCCCTTGATGTTCCTGACTGTAGTTAGAGACATAGCCAGCCTGCCCTAGTTTTTTTAAAATGGGGTAGAGTGTGGATTCCTTGATAGCTGCGACCAATTTGATGGTTTGGCTAATCTCATAACCGTAGGAATCCTCTTTTTCTAAAATGGCTAAAATCAAAAATTCAATCAGGGTTGATGATACTGGAAAGTACATGTCATCAGCTCCTTTTTGTATATAAAATTGCTATATATATAATTATTTTACATATCAATTATAAACTAATATTAGCGATATATCAATATTTTATATATAAAAAAATAATATATTTAAAACAGACAATTTTCACAAATTCCTTTTAACTTAACTAGCATTTATGTTAAACTAGAATTATTGAAAACGCTTTGCTGGTTTTATACGAGCAACAGATGCTAGTTACGATTAGAAAGAGGTAGAGATGATTAGGATTTCAAGACTCTCTAAGAGTTATGGAAAGAACGAAGTGCTTAGAGAGATGTCATTTGAAGTGCCATCTGGAAGTATTTGTGGCTTGGTTGGGAAAAATGGTTCTGGTAAGACGACACTCTTTCATTCCATTTTAAATTTTGTAAACTATGATGGAAAAATTGAGTTAAATGGGCATCCTTTGACCACAAAGACCAATACGCAAATCGGTTATTTACCGGAGGAACGTAGCCTGATGCCTAAGTTGACTGTTTTTGAGCAGGTTCGCTATCTGGCTAATCTCAAAGGAATGTCTCGAAAAGAAGTTAGCCAAAAGCTCCCTCTTTGGATGGAAAAGTTGGAAGTTAAGGGCAAACTAACAGATAAGATCAAAAGCCTTTCAAAGGGGAATCAACAAAAAATCCAGTTGATTATTACCTTGATTCATGAACCTAGTTTGATTATTTTAGATGAACCCTTTTCTGGTTTAGATCCTGTTAATACAGCTCTTTTGAAAAAGGTTATTTTAGCCGAAAAAGAGCGCGGGGCGACGATAATCTTTTCAGACCATGTCATGACTAACGTTGAAGAATTGTGTGATTCTCTGGTCATGATTAGCGATGGTGAAGTTGTTCTTAATGGTAGTATTCAAGAGATTCGTGAGTCATTTGGTCGGACCCGTCTCTTTGTTTCAAATGATGTGCCAAGAGAACGTCTGGAAAATCTGGCCCATGTGACTTCTGTTAGTAAGACTAAACAAGGTTACTGGCGCTTGGTTCTAGATGATGAAGCTGCAGGTCCGATGCTATTCAGGGCTATTAGTGGAGGGCATTATATAGCCACATTTGACCAACAGGCGCCAACTATTGATGAAATTTTCAAGATGAAATCGGGGGTAGAATTATGAAACAGCTACTATTAGTTGCTAAAGAAACCTATCTAAGACAGGTCAAGACTTGGGCCTTTCTCCTCATGGTCCTATCTCCTTTTATCTTTATTGGTTTTACAATGGGAATAGGCTATTTAACAGGATCAGCAGCTGGCCATTCATCAGACAAAGTGGCTGTCGTTTTATCGGATAATGCTTTGAAAACAGCCTTTAAAGGGCTTGATGATGTGACCCTAAAGTATGAGACGGAGAAGGCTGCTAAAAAAGCGCAAAAAGCTGAGGATATTTCAGGATATGTTTTAGTTGATACAGTTGATAAACAGGTACAAGCCACTTATCATAGCCACACTAGTCTAGCTGGAAATACCAAGGGACAATTGCTCCAAGTACTAGGAGAGTTGCAGAATCAATTGAACATAGCTGAGGCTAATTTGAGTCCAAAACAAATTAAAACATTGGCGCAAGAACCGACATTCAAAGAAGAAATTAAGGAAAAGGATGACTTGAAAAAAGCGGGTAAATACATTACCTTCTATGGGTTAACCTTTATCATGTACTTCATTATTTTGACCTATGCTGGCTCAACGGCTCAAGAGATTGCTAGCGAAAAAGGCACCAAAATTATGGAAGTGATTTTCTCAAGTGTGCCGGCCAATCTCTATTTCTATGGGCGTATTTTAGGGATTTTCGGTGTCATTACTACCCATATTAGTGTCTATGCTCTTGGGGGAATTCTAGCTTACAGGCTTTTACCCCACTTTGCATTTAGCAAGGACATCGTCGACATTGCTAAACCCATGGTGGATACTATTATTGATAATCTAGACTGGAGCATGCTCTTCTTTGCTATCTTTGGTATTCTACTTTATGTGGTTTTAGCGGCGCTTTGTGGCTCCTTGGTCGTGCGCGTGGAAGATGTCAACAAGGCGGTACAGCCGGTTATGTACCTGGTTATTGTAGGCTTTGTTGGTGCCATTACGCTGGGACAACAAGGTCATGATAATGTGATTTTAGAGATTGGTTCTTATGTACCCTTTATATCCTCCTTCTTCATGCCCATTCGTTTGATTAATAGTTATGCTAGTACAAATGAGGCTCTAATTTCCTTGGGTATTTTAGCAGTGACAGCCATTCTTTGTACCCTATACATCGGTAAATCCTATGCCGGTTTGATTTTGCAGACAGATGATATCGGTCTTTTCAAGAGTCTTAAACGCGGATTAGGTAATAAGTAAAGTTGAAGTGAGCTGGTTATCCAGTTCACTTTTTTATAGGCAGTATGAGCATCTGACACTTCTAATGCGTTGTTCAGGGAACATTAACAGCCGTTAAGTCACAGCTTATGAACTAGTTAAATGAGTTGAGGCTTTGGTTGGTGATGATGTGGGTATATATCCCAAGGGGCATTTAACCGAAAGGTCAACTCTTTTTAGTTTTGGTGAGATCTGCTTGGTCGGGTCAGCTAGATTGGCGATCATGTTTGCACTAACAGCATAGGCGATAGTGTCAGACAGGAAATGATTAAGGAAGTGGTTCTTGAAGGAGAATGTGGTTTGCCTGAAAAGGAAAATCCTTAACTCTTAATCGGTATGGTTAGGTGGTTATGCTGCAAAAATAGTGATTATGATCATTGAAACTTTCTGGACTGTTGTCATTTCATTGAGGATGTCGCTGGGAATGTTGGCTAGCAATTAGTGTCTTTGACACAAGCTAATTGAGGTTATGAGAAGCCAACTTTATGGATACTTCGAAGCAGTGGCTCTGCCAAATAGTCTAGATTTATGGAAATAGTATGGTTTAGTAATACTCATGACCGTGTCAACGGATAATCCGCTTAACGTACAAGTTTTCATAAGAAATGACGCCTGTCTATCAAGAAGGTCGTAACTCGTCATATCACTTTGGCTAGGTGACACAAAGCGAGGGATTATTTAAGAGCGACTGCTACAAAGAAAGCCTCGTGTCTGCCCATATCTGCGTGAAAAGAGGAGGTCACTTGAGTTGCTAGAGACTCGAATGCGAAGGACAAAGAATGTTTTTTTGACCATAAGAAAAAGCCACATCCTGGGATGTGCTTTTTAATTGATATCGCAATCTTTGATGATTTCAGTAAAACGGTGGGTAAACATGGCGGTTAATCCCCAGAGGGTTTCAGGACCTTGTTCATAAAAGGGGATTTTATCAGCGCGTGATTTGAAGCGATAATCTTTACCGTTTTTAAGCAGACGATCGACAGGAAAATCTTCTTCAGGTTTTATTTTAGAACGAAGATTGTAGTAGGTAGGAGGGGTGTTTAAAAGTGATTTGAGCGCAATAGTGTAGACACTGGCAACTTCATCCTTGTTAGGACAGATCGATGATAAACAATCAATATGAATTTCTCCAACAAAACAATGAATGGTTCGATGATGTTGTACGAGGTAATCAATCTCACCGAAGATATTAATGGCTTCTTTGGGAATGTTTAACTCCTCATGCGTTTCTCGGATGGCGGCTGCCTCTGGACACTCCCCGTCCTCGATACGTCCGCCGGGAAATGAAACTTCACCAGGTTGAGAAATGTTTTCGCTGCGGACTTCGTAAAGAACATGCCACTCGTCATCAATACGCATCAAAGGTAGAAGCACAGCATAGGCTCTATCTTGCCCAAGAGGTCTTGGATGATAGGATTTTATCGTTTTTTCGATAGATGATAGCATTGTAGTTCCTCCATAGTTTATTTTATCCTAGTCTTAGTGAAAAATCAATTCATACTAATTAGTAACATGAAGAATAGAGAATCATTTGACAAAAAAATGAGACCTTGTTATAATATATCTACAAATGTAAACGAATAAAAAGGAGATTGTAGTGGTAAATACTGTTGTAATGATACTTAGCTTAGCTTTGATAGCCTTCATCATCTGGTGGTTTTTCGGTAAACATGAGGTCTCTCAACAGGAGGCTGTTGTTCGTGGAGATCATCAGGAAATTCGTGTTTCCGTTGATGGTGGCTATATCCCACAAACCATTGTCTTGAAAAAAGGGCTGCCAGCGACTTTGATTTTCAATCGAAAGGATCCTTCATCTTGCTTGGATCAGGTTGTTTTTTCAGATTTTGGAGTACATGAAGACCTTCCTATGAAGAAAGATTTTCCTATTCAGTTTACACCAGAAGAAGCGGGAGAATTTGGCTTTGCCTGTGGGATGAACATGATCCATGGAAAAGTGATTGTTAAATAGAAAAGAGGATCAGGATGTTTTTTAAAAAGACAAAAGAAGCAAAAGCAGAACAAAAAGGAGACTTTCAGGAAGTACGCGTGCTTGTTGATGGTGGCTACAAACCTGAGCGAATAGTTTTACAAAAAGGTATTCCTACACGTATTATTTTTGACCGTCAGACAGACTCAGCTTGTTTTGATCAAGTGGTTTTTCCAGACTTTAACATCAAGGCAGACTTACCTGTGAAAGAGGATTTTCTTGTAGAGCTTACCCCAAACGAAAAAGGTGAGTTTGGCTTTTCTTGTGGAATGAACATGTATCACGGTACACTTGTTGTTAAATAGAAAGGACTTTTTATGACGATTAGAAATCGTTTCTGGATTGCTTTTATCTGTTCGGTTCCCATGGTCTTTTTTATGATTGCCATGTTTACAGATACCTTAGACCATAAGATAATCGAGTGGGGAACCTTTTTCTTCACGACTATTATCATGATGTTTTCAGGGTTTCCATTTCTTAGAAGTGCTTGGGCGTCGTTTAAAAATCACAATGCTAATATGGATACTCTAGTAGTCTTGGGAACTTCTGTTGCCTATATTTATAGTGTTTATGCTATTTTTAATGGCTTGCCTGTCTATTTTGAGAGTGCCGGTTTTATCATCATGTTTGTTCTTTTAGGGCAAGTTTTTGAAGAGCGCATGCGGAAAAATGCATCTCAAGCAGTAGAGAAATTACTTGATTTGCAGGTCAAGTCAGCTAGTGTCCTCAGAAACAATGAATTTGTTGAGATTGCTCTGGAAGATATTGTTATTGATGATCTTATTAAGGTCAAACCCGGTGAGAAGATTGCGGTTGATGGCATCATCACAGACGGAAAAACCAGTATCGATGAGTCCATGGTTACCGGGGAAAGCATGCCAGTCAGCAAGACCGTTGGTGACACGGTGATCGGTTCAACCATAAATGCTAACGGAACGATTACCTTTAAAGCTACCAAGGTTGGTAAGGATACGATGCTATCTCAGATTGTGGAATTTGTCAAAAAAGCACAATCAAGCCATGCCCCAATCCAAGATTTGACAGATAAGATTTCAGGAATTTTTGTTCCCGTAGTAGTCATTCTGGCAATTTTGACATTTGTTGTTTGGTATTCGTTTTTGGAAGCAGGTAGCACTCAGGCCATGATTTATGCGGTGTCTGTTTTGATTATTGCTTGTCCTTGTGCGCTTGGTTTGGCGACTCCAACAGCTCTGATGGTTGGGACTGGACGAAGCGCTAAGATGGGTGTGTTGATAAAAAACGGAACGGTCTTACAAGAGCTACAACATATTGATACTGTGGTTTTGGATAAAACAGGAACCATCACTCTCGGTAAGCCGAGGGTGACAGATGTGGTCGGTGATCAAGCAGAGGTTTTGGCGATTGCTGCTGCGCTTGAAGCTTCATCAGAGCACCCCCTAGCTACAGCTGTTATGACTTATGCAGAAACAAAAGGCATTGAGTACGAAGCACTAGAAGATTTTCAAGCCGTTGAAGGACAAGGGGTGACGGGAACTTATCAAGGTCAAATAGTTTCCTTGGGAAATCATCGCTTGCAAGAAGGCAAGAATTTCCCAAAAGACCTTGAGCAGCAGATGAAAGAGTTGCAAGATCAAGCTAAAACAGTGGTTATTCTAGCGAAAGGCTCAGATGTGATTGGTTTGATTGCCATCCAAGATGCGCCTAAAGAAACGTCTAAACAGGCTATCCAAGCTTTAGAGAATAGAGGGCTGAAAACGGTTATGTTGACAGGAGATAATGAAGGCGTTGCCCAAGCTATTGCTCAGGAAGTTGGTATTAATCAAGTTATTGCTAATGTTTTGCCACAAGATAAGGCAGACCAGATTAAAGCTCTTCAAAAAGAGGGAAAAGTAGCTTTCGTTGGTGATGGCATCAATGATGCACCAGCCCTAAGTCTAGCTGATGTTGGCATTGCTATGGGTGCAGGAACTGATATTGCCATTGAGTCAGGAGGTGTGGTCCTGATTCAAAACGACTTACTAGGTGTCGTTAAGGCTTATGATATGAGCAAGAAAACTTTCAATCGTATTCTGCTCAACCTTTTCTGGGCATCCATTTACAATTTAATTGGTATTCCCATCGCAGCAGGCCTTTTTGTGGCCTTTGGATTGACACTTAATCCAGAATTAGCAGGATTGGCTATGGCAATGAGTTCCTTGTCTGTACTAACCAGTTCTCTATTACTAAATCAATCTAAATTACCGAATATCTAGCAAAAACCACTTCATCTAACAGATGAGGTGGTTTTGCATTGGATATTACCGAGTGAGTAGTGCTTGTTCGAAACTTCAACGGACTTAAAGATCTAATGGAAGGACTTTCTTAGGCACTTTGGTGGCTTTGATAGTTTTAGATTGATTTTTTGGGAAATGCAGGGCATGTGTCGATGCTTTTCTTGCGACAAAATTAAAGGGGCAAATATCCAGATAAAGAGGTGATATTAGTTTTGGTTTTAACAGTTATTTGAGTATTTTTATAAGATTTGTTGTGACAAATGGTGCCAGAAAAAAATTTCGGCGGCAATTGATGACAAGGCGCTAGCTATGTCATGTGTTTTCCTATGCCAACAGTCTAAATGGCAGGTTATTATCATTAGTTTAGATTTTAATGGCTTTCAATCAAAAGTTTTAATAGTTGAATCAGTGTCTCTTATTGATCTAGATCTAATGACTTCGTAACATCTTGGTTAATGTTATGAGCGGCAGACAGGATTTTAGATGAAAGCTATCAGACATTTTGTTGCTAGGAAAAAGTGACCCTACTATCATTCTAAAAAAAACTTTCTTCAGTGCTATGGTATCAAGGGTTACAACCTAAAACCTTACGTCTAAGTGGGAGGTTTCCATATGTTATTTACCATAAGGCTGAATAGATACTCAATGACCAGTATAACCATCATCTAGTTCTTTACTTATTTTTAGTTATGATCTTCTTATAAAAGCACGGTAGGTTCACAGCTAACCCTCATCAATCCACCATTAAGGTTAATAGTCTTTTAAAAGATCAAAAAAATGAAAACCTTTTCTAAAAATATTGTATAATAAAAGAAAAACGGAAAGGAGACTTTTTATGAAGACTATTGTTAAACTAGGGTTGAGTTTATCATGTTTGCTGCTGTTGGCTGCCTGTCAGACAAATACAACATCACATACCTCTGAATCATCTGTTAATTCGTCAACGAAAAAGTCTAATAAGAGTGAAGCTGCAAAGCAGTCTTCTGAAAACAGCCAGTCATCAAAAAAATCGATGAAAAACCCTCAAACTAGTAAAGCACAGGCTTCTGAGTCACCAACTTCTCCATCAGAGAAGCATGATCAAAAATATTATGAAGCACTATATGCTGACACCTTGTCAAAAGTAGCTGCGGACGATAACAATGTCAGTCATTATGCCTTCTACGATATTGATCATAACGGCAGCAAAGAGCTGTTTACCGGAACAGATGTCGGCAGTACCATTCACCCAATTGCCCTTTATTACCTAAAGAATCATGTTTCGACCTACTTGGCACATTCTGAAGTTGCTTCAGGTGGTGACTATCGCTCTGGATTTGAAGTTAATGCGGATGGGACAGTCACCCATGTTGAGTGGACTTCGCATCAGGGTAAAGGAAGCTTGAAAAAAATGCGCCTAAATCCTGATAATAGTGGTGTGACAATAATTGAAGAAAAAGCCATTGTCATAAGTTCAGCTGAAGAAAAAGCCAGCATGGATGATAATTCATTAGACCTATCAAGCTTGGATTGGAAGAAGCTTGATAAAGTAGCAACAACCTCATCTGAAACAAAAACGACTGAACCTAACCCTAAAAGATACACCTTTGATAATCTAGTTGGCACATGGAAAAATGCTAAAGGTGATAAGGTGACGATTTCATCCGACAAAACGGTAGATTTGAATGGCTCTCAAGGACAAGCGGGTGATCTGTCGAATACTAACAATCGATGGGGAACTGGTGTTCAGCCTTCTGGAAGTCGTATAGGAGGGTACGGCATTCGTTATCTTCCAGCAAAAGAGGCTGCCTCAGACCAAGACCAGTCGGATAAAAGTAAAGAACGTCTTTTGATTGGACAATACGATAATAGTGGCAATACGGATGATTACTTTTATCGAGTGGAGTAATTTATAAAATAAAAAGCCTAAATGAAACTAGCATTCAACGGAAATTAAATGACCTATCTCCTATAGAATATAGGAAACAGATCTCAAAATAGTGTTTTTCTTCTGTCCCATTATTGGGGTGCAGTGCCAATTAAAGAAAGGGTTCATACTAGCGGGAGCTACCCGCTAATATAAATATAAGGTAAAAAATGAGGACATATGAAGATAAAAACGACCTAAAGGAAGAGGTACTGAAATCATATAAAAAGTACATTGCTGAATTTGCTGAAATTCCCGAAGATTTTTGAAGGATTTAAAAATCGATGAGGTTGATAGGACACCAGCGGAGAATCTAGCCTATCAGGTTGGATGGACTACTCTAATACTAAAATGGGAATCATGAAAAGGCAACCCTTTTCAACCAGTGTATGTGGCTTGGAGAATTTCTCCGGTAAACCTATCATTGTTATAGTTGAGGTTTTCAACTAGTCCAGAATATCCGTCAATATGAATGGCGGGATATCCAATACCGTCAGCATCCATAATATACAGAGTTTGTTCTTTAGAAATAATATTATTCCCACTGTTATCATATTCAGTATCTACGCTACTTTTTATCTCCATAGGAAACCGAATGACATATTCTGAATACGGTATATGTAAATGAGCATCGTCCTCAGAATAATACTCTGAATATTTTTTCCAGTCTATTTGGTGTTCAAAGCTATCAAGATACTTTATTACCCGTTGTGCTAGTTAATTCTGGCCAAACTAAAAAACTTTGCGTATCATAAACTCAGAACAACTACGAAATGAGGAAATGATATGCAAAGCCAAGTTCATTATCTCGCAAATGCTAGTCAAACACAAGTCATATTTTCAAGAATCTTGACTAAAGTGCTCACTTTGTATCAGCACTTTGTCCCAGTCACTATTAGACATCGGCGAAATGTTCATTTACAAAAGCAATCTGATGTGGTTATCATCGCTAGCTATCTCTGGGCAATTCAAGAGGGCTGCCAAACAGCAAGTGCTATTTACCGTGCCATTCGTCACAACCTCTTCCCCGATAATTTCCCAGAACGCTCTCGATTTTGCCGTATCTGCCAAAATCTTGCTCAAAGTATTCAGCGGATGCGCTATTTTATGGTCTTAGACTTGTGTCAAACCTGCTCTTTCGGCTTGATTGACAGCTTTCCTTGTGCTTTATGTCAACCCATTCGCAACTTAAGAGCAACACTTTTATCAGAAGTGGCCGATATTGGCTATAATGCGACTAAGAAAATGCACTACTACGGCATCAAATTTTCAGTGCTTGTCAGTGATAAGGGCTTTCCTATTGATTATGTGGTAACTTCAGCCTCTGTTTATGACGGTGATGTTGCTTTAGAACTACTTGAAAACAGCCCAATTCCAATCGTTTATGGAGATAAAGGCTATGTCGATAAACAAGTGAAATCAGAATTGTCTCAGTATGGTATTAAGTTGATATCACAACTAAGGAAAAACATGATGGGTTATTCGTGGATTGACAATTACAGAATCAGTCGTTTGAGAAAGCCCATAGAGACCGTATCTTCGAGTTTAGAGCACTTTGGTATCGAGTGTGTTTACGCTGCCGAAACCTAGCGGCACTCAAATTTAGAGTGGAAGCGATATTGCTTAACTATTCTCTTATGCTTGAAAGTAGTCATTATAAACTTGGGGTGAGTTTAAAATATTCTCATGCCTATGCTTAATTAACTAGCACAACGGGTTTTTAATATAAAATACCTGTAAAAAATAATTTTAGGAGTATAAATAAGGAACCTAAAAAAAACATCAATGCTAAAGCAATTAGTGGTTTAGGTTTAGATTTTTTCAGTAAATATATTTTATATAAACTTAGTGTGTTTAAACCTATAGCCAATAAAATTATGATTTTTAACAATCCTTTATCTAACATTTTTTATAATTTCCCAAAGCTCTGTCATATACGGGAGGAAGTTGTTGAGCAACACTAACTACAGATGCTACTGACGTTACAGCCCCCAATGCACCAATTCCGCCAGAAACTAAGGCTCCGATAACTGTTGCCCCTAATTCCCAACCTGCTGTTTTTAATAAATCTACTTCTATTGAGCGAATATTATCAATATCTTTTGTGAAATTATCGATATAACCAGCGTTCTTATCTCCTCTAGTGACGGTTTTAGAAACTGCTTTTCCACCATAAGAAGCATGTGCAATCGTTAAAGTATATTTATTGCCAGAAGATGAGTAAGACCAAGGGCTGAATAAACTGCTATTTGTAGCTCTAAAAGAAACTCCTGATCTTGAATTTAAAATCTCTTCACCGATAGCTTTGACATTGTAAGAATCGATTTGACCATTCTTGTTGACATCTAATATTCCAGTATTTTTGTGGAAAGTATAGATAATATCTTGGTTAAATTCAGGAGAAAAAGCTTTGACGGTACGATGGTTATCATCTTCACTTAAAACTTGTGAATGTTGTTCTATTGCATTTCTTTGGGCTTCAACTGACATAGCAGAACCTACAGGTGAAAGAAAACCTAGAGTGATAGATGTTAATAAAACTACGCTTAAGTTTTTATATTCATAATGGAGTTCCTTTCTGTTTTATTTTGAATTCGCTTTCATTTTATCATTAATCGTTGATTTTGTCTATTGGATATAGTAGGGGTGATAAGCGTGTTAAGCCTAAAAGGTGTGCGATAAGTAGGCGAAGCCGAGAAAATTGGGGTCATGGAAACGTTGATATTATCAACATATCACGACTAGTGATATCAGTTTCTCTTATGCTCTTTTTCATGGTTTAGAATGGTTTAGAGCTGAATTCACTGGCTAGAAAAGTTTGAGGGGATTGGGAATTTCCCCAAAAATATTTTATCAGGAAGTGGTGAAATAACCGGCAAGTTGTTATCCACATGCTACGCTTGCCATAACGAAATGATGAGGTAAAAGATGAACGAAGTAAAGACTGTTGGAAAAACGATGTTAGAGGTCTCTAAAGAATTAGGGGTGTTTAAAGATGTGGTGAAATACCATCAACGTAAAATGAATGCTAACGAGAGTTTCAAAGTTGGTAGAAAAAAGCCCGGTTAGACCGAGCTATTAGGAGATTATGAAAAAGAAATGCTCGCATTGATTAGCAGGAGCTAACTAATGCGACATATTATTTAGGAGTGACTATAGTATAATCTCTCTAGCTTAATCACAACTTAAACTTTTCTTTCGCAAACCTTAAATTTTAAATATCAATGACGGAAGTGCCTTATGCCTGTGAAGACCATAGCAATGCCACGTTCATTAGCCGCATCAATCGACTCTTGATCACGTATAGAGCCTCCTGGTTGGATAATAGCCTTAATGCCTGCTGCAGCAATTTCTTCAATAGACTTCCTACGAAACTAGAAATCCTGTTCTTTGTTGATAATCCCAGCAATTAAATTCCTTGGTAATCCCAATAGATTACGATGGTTGGGATCAGTTGCCGGAAAGTCTTCGAAGATCTTGAATTTCGTAAAGATATTTTCTATCTTGATTCTCACAACGAATGGTGTTCCATTCCTCTCTCAATCGTTTTAAAATGTGAATCAACCGGATTAATCAAAGAATGTTTATCGCATCACGTTCAACACTATCGACATCCTGATTAACCAAATAGAGTTGAGCTTCCTAATAAAAACAAGGTTTCTTGAGAACTTTCCACACGCTTGTCAAAGACCTGGCAAACTTTCAATGGCAAAGAAAGCGTAGTTTACAGGCCCAGCAACAAGTCTTCCCTCTGTCAAGACAAGGTCAGTCACTTGCTCTTTTTCAGAAAAATAGGTTTTTCAGCCAACTAGAATAAGCTTTTTTCCAAACCAAACACATCATAAATCTGTACAATTTACAAATCAGACACGATCTCCCAAAGCAAATGGCTTTTAATGGTATTTTCAAACGATCTTATCTGCTATAACTAATAAGAGAAATAGAATTCCTAGAAAATTTCTAAACTATCAAAAACCTTATCTTGTTTTTCTGAATAAGGTAAACGGTCTAGCTTAATTTGACAATTCAAGGTTTGAAAAAAATTCTTCAAAAGAGTTACACTATCTAAGTATTGAAGAAAAGTTAAAAAAATATTCTACTCAAAAGCAAATTGACTATATTGAGCTTTTTGAAAAGATTATAAGTTTGAATGAATAATGAAAAAATTCATTTTTATAATACTTTTATCAAAAATGAATCGAAAATTTAATTGATGAGATATAAATAACAAAGAGTGTAGTTATATTGTTAGATCTTAGTGTAGTAAACAGATCTTTAAAATATAAGTATCTGAAATTAGATAAAATTTTGAGTTCTGAACAATTGAATAAGTATTGATATTAAAGATTTTTGAAAGTTATTTAATTAGAAGTTGTTCAAACCAAGTTATGCTCTTATGTTTAAAAATGGTAGATGAAAAAACGCCCTAGTTATTGTCTAGAGCGCTTTTTGTATATCCGAAATTCTAAATTTATTTCACAAAAAATGTAGTCAAAAATGTAGTCATTCGGTTGATTTTTATTGAAATCTACTGAAATTCAATAATTCAGAAATCCCATAAAATCAAGCTTTTTCGTCTCAACTGACGTGTAATGAATGATTACTTAACCTCAGTAAACACAACATGTTTACGCAATTTTGGTGAGTATTTTTTCAATTGAAGGCGGTCTGGAGTGTTACGTTTGTTTTTTGAAGTAAGGTACAAGCGTTCACCAGATTCTTTGTGTTCAAGTGTAATATTTACGCGCATGGTATCTCCCTTCTATTATTTAGCTTCGTTAGCTTTAGCGATTTTACGTCCTTTGTAGTATCCTTTAAGTGATACGCGGTGAGAACGTGAGTAATCTCCAGTAGTTTCGTCAAATTTTACAGTTGGAGCTGTCAATTTGTAGTGCGTACGACGTTTGTTTTTCTTCGCTTTTGAGGTGCGACGTGCAGGTACTGCCATGTTTATTTCTTCCTTTCGATATTAAATACTTCAAGGGTTTACGGATCCATCAAAATGTTACCATTCTTGGAGATAAATCTGCCCTATAAAATAGAGATGAATTCTCATCAACTATAGCATGATAACATATCTTTTTTGTAAAGTAAAGTTACTTGACACTTTTTTTAAAAAAGACATGTATAGTTTGCTAATATAACAGATTATAGAATAGTTATATTTGCTACTTGTAGCTAGCTTTGTTATGCTAGGGGTAACCTATATGCTCCGTAAACAGTTTTGCTGTTCTCTAGGAAAGAAAAAGAGGTAAGCCTATGTCCAAAGCACAACATCATTTCGATCATGTCGGTTCTTATTTACGTCCAGCCAAACTCAAAGAAGCTCGGGAGCAGTTTGCCAATGGTGAGCTATCACGTGATGAGTTACTCTGTATTCAGGATGAATTGGTCAAGGACTTGGTTCACCATGAAGTAGACAATGGATTGAAAGTTGTCACAGACGGTGAATTCGGTCGTTCTTGGTGGCACCTGGA
Organism: Streptococcus jiangjianxini; assembly: GCF_040225085.1. NCBI lineage: Bacteria > Bacillati > Bacillota > Bacilli > Lactobacillales > Streptococcaceae > Streptococcus > Streptococcus jiangjianxini. The sequence continues at coordinate 59,430 of NZ_JBEHGL010000008.1, forward strand.
CTTTCTCTGGGAATTAAGTGGCTATGAAGCCTATTTACAAGAGGAGTCCTACAAGTTTCACGGTGCCAAAACGCGCACGACTAATGTCCGTGTAGTTGGTAAGATTGCGGAAAACCCTAATCATCCCTTCTACCGTGATTTTGAGTATCTGAAATCCATTACCCCAGAGGGCGTGACACCAAAAGTTACTATTCCTAGTCCTTCCATGGTCTTTCGGGATGGACGCAGTGATTTGGCTTTGGATTATTACGATAGCCGTGAAGACTACCTTAATGATTTGGCGCAAGCTTATCATGACACCATCCAACATTTTTATGATCTGGGCGCACGCTATGTGCAGCTGGATGATACGACTTGGGCATTTTTGATTGCTAAATTAAACGAAACTAGTGGTGATGAGGTTGATAACTACCGTACGCAAGCTCAAGAGATTGTGGACACCATAAATCAAGCTCTAAGGGGCTTACCTGATGATTTAACGCTTGCAACGCATATTTGTCGAGGAAACTTTAAATCAACCTATCTCTACGAAGGTGGCTATGATGCTGTTGCTAAATACTTAGGTCAACTCAATTACGACATCTTCTTTTTAGAATACGATGACAGCCGTTCAGGTGATTTCACACCACTTGTGGATATCTGGAATCATCGTGACCATGTGGAACTTATTTTGGGAGTTATCACGTCAAAAGATCCTACTTTGGAAGATGTGGACAAGGTGATTGGACGTTTTCAGGAAGCAGCTGTCTATGTACCGTATCAAAATCTTGGTATTTCAACCCAATGTGGTTTTGCTTCTACTGAAGAAGGCAATGTTTTGACAGAAGAAGATCAGTGGCAAAAACTTAAACTGATTAAAGCTATCCGTGACAAGATATGGGAGTAAAAGATTGAGTGTATTAGTTTGTGTACTTAGTCGTAAAAGTAGCCCTTAGTTATCACTTGATTGACGCATAAAATCCTTTCTAAAAAGCAAACTCTGGTCGTTAGTATCGGTATGTGATGACCTGATGTCGATGGTTCACCATATAGCTATATCAGTTAGTGGATGTACTTGTTAGACTTCGAAGCTCTAAACCGAAGGCACTGCTAGAAAAGTAAGACGACCCTATTGTTATAGGGACGGCAGTGACGTGATGGCTAGTATCGCTCTAAGTCATAAGACGTGTCTCCAAACAGATTGTTTGGAGATTATCTTGTTCTGATCACTGGTTTCACCTTTCTTTGAATAATATTGATTGGCGTGATGAAAGAGTTATTCCCGAACGTATGAAGAGGTCTTTGTTTTTGGAAAACAGTTTTTCATGGGAAATGTCAGTTTCTAAGTAGAAAATGTGTCTTGGTACCCCTGAAATAAAGGATCACTCATGCCATCGTGACAATGTTACGGCAATAGTTTGAAAAAAGTGAGTGTTTAGAAACTGGTTACAGACATTTTCTTTATGGGTAGGATGTGCTTTTTATGTCAATAGTATCGAAAATTTTACTTGTTCGTGGTAAAATAAGGCTATTAAGTCTAGAGAAAGGGGAGGTCTGGGGGCTGTGCTTGTGAATGTCGCATGCTCTGAATCTTTGGTGGCCAATGCAATCACTAAAATCTGTTACGGATCATGATTGTCTATTGACTCTGAATGGTATGGCCTCTGTATTTGATGAGAATGAAACTACAAAAACCTAAAGGAACCCAGGATATTCTTCCTGCAGATAGTGCCAAATGGCAATATGTCGAAAACTTTGCGCGTGAGACCTTTAAAAAATATAATTATGGTGAAATTCGAACACCAATGTTTGAACACTACGAAGTGATTTCGCGTTCAGTAGGTGATACGACTGACATTGTCACCAAAGAGATGTACGACTTTCACGACAAGGGTGATCGTCATATTACCCTCAGGCCTGAAGGAACAGCACCTGTTGTACGTTCTTATGTGGAAAACAAACTCTTTGCACCAGAAGTACAAAAGCCTGTTAAAATGTATTATATCGGCTCTATGTTCCGTTATGAGCGTCCTCAAGCCGGTCGTCTACGTGAATTCCACCAAATCGGTGTTGAAGCTTTTGGTTCAAGCAATCCCGCTACAGATGTTGAGACGATCGCCATGGCTTACCAACTCTTCACGGAACTCGGTGTCAAGGATATCGTCCTTCATCTTAACAGTCTTGGAAATACTTCTAGCCGTCAAGCTTATCGTCAAGCCTTGATTGATTACTTAACCCCGATGCGTGATCGTCTTTCTAAAGATAGTCAACGCCGTTTGGAGGAAAACCCTCTTCGTGTTCTTGATTCTAAAGAAAAAGAAGATAAGATTGCCGTTGAAAATGCGCCATCTATCTTGGATTTCTTAGATGAGGAGAGCCAAACGCATTTTGATGAAGTGCGTGCCATGCTTGAAGCCCTTAATATCCCTTACGTGATTGACACCAACATGGTTCGCGGGCTTGATTACTACAATCACACCATTTTTGAATTCATCACAACTGTTGAAAAATCAGAATTGACCATCTGTGCAGGTGGTCGTTACGATGGCTTGGTTGAGTATTTTAGTGGGCCTGAGACACCTGGTTTTGGTTTTGGTCTTGGATTGGAACGATTGCTAATGGTTATTGACAAACAGGGAATTGAACTACCAATTGAATCTGACATGGATCTATATATTGCTGTTTTAGGGGCTGAAGCCAATAGCAAAGCTTTGGAGCTTGTTCAAGCTGTTCGCAGTCAAGGTTTTACAGCAGAGCGTGATGTTCTCGGTCGCAAAATCAAGGCCCAATTCAAATCAGCGGATGCTTTTAAGGCTAAAACAATTATGACTTTAGGCGGCAGTGAAGTTGAGGCAGGACAAGTAACTGTTAAAAATAATATTACCCGTCAAGAGGTGACAGTAACTTTTGAAGAGATTAGCGAAGATTTTGCAAGCATTCTCCAGAGGTTAGAAGCATAGGATAATATTATTTAGACATCAAAATCGCTAATAATTTGTTCTTAAGTGATTTTGGTTTAGTCTTGGTTTGTAAGAGGTTATTAAAAACAACTATAAAAAGCGATTCGAGTAAGATTCCAGAAGTTTGAAATCTTGCTCGAATCGCTTTTTTACATGTACTTTTTGTTTCAAGTTGAGATGCTACCTGCTTATTTATTTGTAATACTATCAACGTGAGGAAATAAAATGGTGATTTTGTAGATGTTCTCATTGATTTCTTGCTGATAGAGTCCATGGTAACGGTTAACGATGTCTTTGATATTTCGAAGACCCAATCCATCATAAAGTCGTTGTTTTCGAGAGTGTGCTTCTTGAGGATCGAAGCTATTTTCTATGGCGATATATAGTTTCTCATTATAAAGATTGATGATAAGATTGATTTTTTTCTCAGTCGTTCTTTTGTTTCGGATGACTGCTGAAATGCTATTATCCAAAAGGTTTCCCACGATGATAGCTATTATATCTGTTTTTAGACGTGTAGAGGAAGGGATGAGACAACTGATGGATAAGCAGATATTATTTTCTTTGGCAGTTTGCGACTTTTGGTTTAGCAAGTGATTTAATATCAGTTCATTGGTAAAAAAGGTATCGTTAGTCTCGGTAAGTTGTGCTAGATTATTGTTGATGAGTTGCTCAGCCTCATCAAATTTTTCTTGCTTTAAGAGACCTATTAGAACGATATGATGGTTGTGTAGGTCGTGTTTTAATGCTCGGACTTTCAGGTGAGAATCCTTGAGATTTTGCATATTGTGGAGTTGCGCTTGAAATCTGATATTATCAAGTTTGGTATTGTAATGATTAGTATTTTGAATCATCATGTAACGATAGGTGTACAGAGAGATAATCGTTATTGCCATAAAACCAAAGGAGTAGATAAGGGTTGAGGCATCCAATTCGTAATGAGTTGAGCTATCAAATAATTGAAAAAAGAGTAGAGCACAGGTGATGGCAGGAATTAGCGATAAGCAGATAATCCAAGCCCCTTGTTTATAGTGGTTATCAGTATCACTGAGTTCAAACAAGAAAAAATGTTTTAAATAAAAACTCATGATGATGCTTAAAATGGCTAATAAGTTAATATAAATAAAGGTAAATGTCGCCGAATTTATCAAGGCATCCCCAAAGAACAGGGTTAGGCTAAAGCCTAGGATGGCTTCGAATAGAAGACCAATAGTTTGCAGAAGAATTGCCCAGAAAAGCCCTTGTTTTCTGCCATAATCATAAATAGAAGCGATATAGAAAGAAGTGAGAAAAGAGCAGATCACAGTGATAAGGGAAGCTAAGTTAGTCCTTAAGAAGCAGTTGGCTAGAACCTCAATGATTACAAGCACTCCAAGTGTGAGGATGGAGATGAGCTGGTTGATTTTTTGGGGTGTCGCTCTTGAGAAAAAATAGTTGATAACTAATATGTTGATGATAGCTGTATAGAGATGAAATAAGCCTTTAATAACCATTACTGTCTTTCAATTTCATTAGAATAGTATCTTGTAAGTGTCGTTTAAATTTTCGACTAACGGGCAGTTTGATAAATTGTGACTCTTGAAGAAGTGTAATCATTTGTTTTTCAAATTTGTAGAAATAGTTGACATTAAAGATATAGGAGTTATGAATTTGAATAAATTGTTGGGAAACTTGAACAAGAACCTCCTTGGTTGATAAGAGAGCAGTGTAGGTTTCATACCTTGTATGGATATAAACCTTTCTACCGTCCTTTTCGAAAAAAATAATGTCTTTAAGAGGTAATTTATAGTAGGCATGATTGTAGGAAAAGGTAAAATAGTGATTGGTATTTTCCAAAATTTTCAAGCTACGGTTCAGACACTGATAAAATCTTTCTCTATCAAGAGGTTTAAGCAGATAATCGAAGGTCTGTACGTGAAAAATCTGTTCCATGTAGTCACGATGATTTGTTAAAAAAATGATTATGGCATCAGCATGTTTACTTCTAATGTATTCTGCCAGTTCGATACCAGAGCTATCTCCCATTTCAATATCTAAAATAAACAATTGATAATCTGTTAGTATTTTTTCATACAATTTACGAGGATGTTCATAGACGTCTAATGAAAAATAGGAATTATTTGAGAATTTATCAAGGGCATCTTCAACCATTGAACCAACTCCCTTGTCATCATCACATAAAGCGATACGAATCATCAAAAATCTCCTCCTGTTTGAAAAAAATTTATACTATTGTACCAAATTTTACTTAAAAACGGCTATTTTTGACAGAATTTTCTATCGATTGGGAAGACTTGCTAAAATAGGGCTATCAATTGAGGCTGATTTGCAGGCAATCTACCCTGAGGTAACACATGATGATATTGTATTCGCTTTGGAATTATTAGACAAAGAAGGTTTTATAGAAGAGTATCAGGATGTTAACCTTGTTGAAGAACGGTATATGTCGAATGTTAATTATTTTAGACGCTATCTTGGTAGCTATGATGAAAGTTTAACTGTACAAAGAAAACTAAATGAAAGTTCAATTTTATTATTGGGTCTGGGGGGAGGAGGCTCTAATATTTTAAGTTTACTAGCTGGCATAGGTCCTAAAAAATTAACAATTGTAGATTATGATAAAGTTGAAAGTTCGAATTTAGGAAGGCAACTGCTGTATAAAGAAGATGATATAGGGAAATTGAAGACAGAAACGGCTTTAAGAGAGTTTCAGAAGATGAATTCATCTGTTAGCATAAATGCCATTACTAAAAAAATTACTTCTGTGTCTGATGTAGTAGAATTACTTGATGGCATTGATCTGGTTATTTGTGCAATAGACGAACCGCCTTTTGTAGCACAAAGAATAGTTAATAAAGCCATTGTTAAAGTAGGAGTACCTTGTGTCTTTGGAGGGTCGCAAGTAAGTAGGGGTCGAGTTTATAGTGTTATCCCCAAAAAAACAGGATGCTTTGACTGTCTAAATATCCATTATACAAAGACGTCTCCTAACTTTATAGATCAATTTATTGGCTTTCAGAAAATTAAATTTGATCCTCCCACAATAGCTTATGCACCTGCAATTCTTCAGTTATGTAGTGCTATAGTTGATGAATCAGTAAGACTTTTAACAAAATATACTGAACCAATGAGTTTAAGTACACAATTTGAGATTAATTATGAAACAGGTGCTTCGTTCTGTCATAAACCATGGCCTAGATATGAAGATGAGTGCCCAACTTGTGGAAAAGGAACTGTTTCTGAGTGGGAAATTTTTAATCATTATAATTCATGATGGTAAGAAGGAATAGAATATGAAGAATTGTTTAGCAGTGAGGAATATCTCTAAAAGATACGCTAAGGGGAAACAGTTTGCAAACAAAGAGTTGAATTGTGAATTCAACGAAGGAGAAATCACAGCTTTAATAGGGCATAATGGTGCAGGAAAAACCACCTTGTTGAATCAAATCATCGGTATAACAGATTCAGATAAGGGAGACATCTCCTATTTACAAGAATCGTTTACGAAATCTCCCAAGCTAGCTAGATCTTACACTTCAATGATGCCGCAAATGCATGCTCCTTTGAAAGGGGTAAGTGTGAGGCAAGCCATAAGCTCGATTGGAGCCATCCGAGGGATAGATCCAGCTGCTTTAAAAGATGAAGTTGATGATATTTTAGAGGCATTAGACATCACAAAATGGGAGAATCAAAAAGGAGAAAAGCTATCAGGTGGACTTAAACGCCTGACTTCATTTGCCATGGCGATTGTTGGTGCTCCTAAAATCATTTTGCTGGATGAACCGACAAATGATGTGGATCCGATGAGAAGGACTCGCCTATGGTTATATCTTAGAAAGTTGGCTTCAAGAGGGCATATTCTTATCATTGTGACACATAATATTTTAGAAGTAGAAAAATACGCTGATAAGTATTATATGTTAGAGCAAGGAGTAGTAAAGGCAAGTGGAAACGTCAAATCGCTTGAGAACATGGCAGGTCACTTAGTTCGTTTCACGGTATATTCTCAAAAAACAATGGAGAGTTTTCCCTTAGACTGTACTATCAGTGATAGTTTGGAGGTTTCAGCAAGGATTGAAACACCCGATTTACCCGTATTATTGACTTGGTTGCAGGATGCTATCATAGCTAAAACGATCAGTAACTACCACCTATCTACACTAGGCTTAAATGATTATTATGAGGTCCTATCCAATGAAAAGTAATTATCAACAGATACGAGGTTTGTTAATTTGGAGTTATGTCAGAAATAAATCTCTAATAATACTTTGTAGTATTGTCCAATTTTTCATGTCTATTGCTCTGATTTATGGCTATTCATTAATTGTAGAACCCAGAACTCTAGAAGCGCAACTTTATTTGGCTTCAGGTGCAGTGACTTTAGGTATGATAACAATAGGTTGTACCATTGCTGCGCAAACTATCAGTAGCGCAAAGCAAGATGGACTCGTAACCTACTTGAAAACCTTACCTGTAAAAAGAAGTTTTATTCTCTTTTCTGAACTGTTTATTTGGGCTATCGTTTCTTTTTTGGGTGTCATCCTATCTCTAATCACAGTCTTTGTAAAATTTCAATTTTTACCACAGCTGTCTATTGGGAGTTTTGGGCTTCTATGGTTAATCCTATTAACCATGCTATCAATAGGATTTGCCATTGCCTATTCGACCTCACCAAGTGCCATGTCTCTAATCACTCAATTAATCCTCATGATTGGCTTACTATTTTCACCTATAATGTTTCCCGCAGATAGAATACCTGCCTTTTTACTAAGGCTGTACAGCCTTCTCCCCTTTGTCCCTGCTGGAAATCTCATTAGGTTATCTGTCTATCAAGATTATCCTGTGGCTGCTCGTGACATTTTTGTCTTATTGTTTTGGTTGCTCTTGACGAGTTCCCTCTCAGTGTGGCAACTACACCGAAAAGTATAATCATCACTATAAATGATGATAGGGAATCCCTAGAGTAAAGGATTGTTTTTCTCAAAACTCCCCCTAAAAGGGTGGGGTTTTTAAGTGCTTTTTGCTATAATGATAAGGAATGATACGCAGGTCTTGCGTATGAAATACTGATATACGGAGAATAAAATGACTGAACGTAGTATGTATGCTGGTCGTGTTCGTAGTGAACACATTGGAACTGAAATCACCCTCAAAGGTTGGGTAGGTCGTCGTCGCGATCTAGGGGGATTGATTTTTATTGATTTGCGTGACCGTGAAGGGATTATGCAGCTGGTGATCAATCCTGAAGAGGTTTCAAGTGATGTGATGGCAACTGCTGAAAGCCTTCGTAACGAATATGTTATTGAGGTGACAGGGACTGTTGAAGCACGCCAGCAGGCTAACGATAATCTTGCAACGGGTGCCGTTGAGTTGAAAGTAAGCGCCTTGAGCATTCTTAATGTTGCCAAAACAACACCTTTTGAAATTAAAGATGGTGTGGAGGTGTCTGATGACAATCGTCTGAAATACCGTTATTTGGATCTTCGTCGTCCAGAAATGTTAGAAAACTTCAAACTACGTGCCAAGGTGACACATTCTATCCGTAATTATTTGGATGAGCTTGAATTTATCGATGTTGAGACACCAATGCTGACTAAGTCAACACCGGAAGGTGCCCGAGATTATCTTGTACCGTCTCGTGTTAGCCAAGGGCATTTTTACGCTTTGCCACAAAGCCCACAAATCACGAAACAACTGTTAATGAATGCTGGTTTTGATCGCTACTATCAAATTGTGAAGTGTTTCCGTGATGAGGACTTGCGTGGAGACCGTCAACCAGAGTTTACACAGGTTGATTTGGAAACATCATTTCTCAATGAGCAAGAAATTCAAGATATTGTTGAAGGCATGATTGCCAAAGTCATGAAAGATACTAAAGGGATTGATGTAACCTTGCCGTTTCCGCGTATAGCTTATGATGATGCCATGAATCTCTACGGTTCAGACAAACCAGATACACGTTTTGATATGCTTTTACAAGACTTGACAGATGTTGTCAAGGATGTTGACTTTAAAGTTTTCTCAGAAGCACCAGCTGTTAAAGCAATTGTCGTTAAAGGGAGCGCAGACAAATATTCCCGTAAAGACATCGATAAGATGACTGAATTTGCTAAGCAATTTGGGGCTAAAGGCCTTGCTTGGATTAAGGTAACAGACGGCGCTATTGCTGGTCCTGTTGCTAAATTCTTGACAACCATCGAAGATGACTTGACAGCTGCTTTACAACTTGAAGAGAATGACTTGGTGCTATTTGTTGCAGATAAGCTTGAAGTAGCTAATGATACGCTGGGTGCTTTACGTGGACGTATTGCCAAAGAACTTGACATGGTTGACAATTCTAAATTCAACTTCCTTTGGGTTGTAGATTGGCCAATGTTTGAATGGTCTGAAGAAGAGGGACGTTACATGTCAGCCCATCATCCGTTCACCTTGCCAACGAAAGACTCAGCTCATGAGCTTGAAGGTGAATTAGCCAATGTCCGTGCCGTTGCCTACGATATTGTTCTAAATGGTTATGAACTTGGTGGCGGAAGTCTTCGTATTAACGAAAAAGAGATGCAAGAGCGTATGCTTAAGGCGCTTGGATTTAAAGAAGAAGAGGCCTATGAGCAATTTGGTTTCTTATTAGAAGCGATGGATTACGGCTTTCCTCCACATGGTGGTTTAGCGATTGGTCTTGACCGCTTTGTCATGCTTCTAGCTGGCAAGGACAATATTCGCGAAGTGATTGCCTTCCCTAAAAATAATAAAGCGACAGATCCTATGACGCAGGCACCGAGTGTGGTTGCTGACAAACAACTTGAGGAATTAGCCTTACAATTACAGTAAAATGACTAAAAAAACGACTTTTCTTAAAAAAGTAAGATATGAAGTAAATGTTGTTGCAAAACGGTTTGGTTTGTGGCGTACCTTACGAAGTATCTCCAAAGAAAAATACGCAGAGAAGATCTCGGCTTCTCTGCTTTATGGTATGTTATCTAGTATCGCTGTGAATTTCTTTTTTCAGCCTGGCCATGTCTATTCAAGTGGTGCAACAGGTTTGGCACAAGTCATATCAGCCCTGACGGAGAGAAGTTTTGGTTATGCAGCTCCCATTTCCTTGACCTTTTATGCTATCAATCTCCCATTGTTGATTCTGGCTTGGTACACAATCGGTCATAAATTCACTGTCTTTACCTTTATGGCAGTTTCGATGAGTTCTTTGTTTATCCATCTCATGCCACAGGTGACTTTAACAACTGATCCCTTGATTAACGCTATTTTTGGTGGATTGTTCATGGGCTTAGGTGTCGGTGCTGGGCTTCGCTCTCGAATTTCTAGTGGTGGGACCGATATTGTTTCCTTGACTATTCGGAAGAAAACAGATCGTAATGTAGGTAGTATTTCCCTCATTGTTAATGGGGTGATTATGATTTTTGCTGGTCTTCTTTTCGGTTGGCAATATGCACTCTACTCCATGATAACTATTTTTGTGTCAAGTCGTGTCACTGATGCCATTTATACTAAGCAAAAGAAAATGCAGGCCATGATTGTAACATCAAGACCTGAGCGTGTGGTGGCTATGATTCATAAGAAGTTACATCGTGGCGTAACTTCGATAAATGATGCTCATGGGACTTATAAACATGAGAATAAGGCGGTGCTCTTAGCTATCATCACAAGGGAAGAATATACAGAATTTAAACAACTAATGGCAAAAGCAGATCCTCGAGCATTTGTTTCTATTTCGGAGAACGTTCAGATAATCGGAAGATTTAACGATGACTAAAGAGGCTGAGACTCTTTTTAACCCGAGGTTAGACATTGTATAATAAGAGGCAAGGCAGCCTGGGGTTGAATTGTTAAATAGTCGAAGGGATTTTCCTACTATGGTTTGGACTTTTTAATGATTATTATAAGGTAAAAGGAGCTACCAGTTCTTTTTATGACGATGAAATGAAACAGTCATCTTTGAAAATTAAGATGTTAAGAAGAGGTAATGGTATGAAATTTAGATGGCATCTTTCAGATAGTATTCATCTGGTTTGGATTGCATTAGGGACAGCTCTATATGCCTTTGGGTTTGTGAACTTCAATATGGCAAATCATCTAGCAGAGGGTGGTGTATCGGGGATCACTTTGATTTTACACGCTCTTTTTGGTGTAGATCCTGCCTTGTCGTCGCTACTGATTAATTTACCTCTCTTTGTTTTGGGAGCGCGCGTTTTTGGAAAGAAATCGTTGCTGCTAACGATTTATGGCACTGTTACCCTATCTATTTTCATTTGGATTTGGCAACGTATTCCGATGGAGCTTGGTTTACAAGATGATATGATGTTGGTCGCGATTGTAGCAGGTATTTTTTCTGGAACGGGCAGTGGAATTGTCTTTCGTTACGGTGCTACAACTGGCGGTACAGATATTGTTGGTCGCGTTTTGGAAGAAAAAATAGGGATGAATCTGGGTCAAACTTTACTGATGATTGATGTTTTGGTGTTAGCATCTTCTTTGGTTTATATTGATCTAAAGCACATGCTCTATACTTTAATCGCTAGTTTTGTTTTTAGTCAAGTGCTGACAGTTGTCCAAAATGGTGGTTATATGGTTCGTGGTATGTTGATTATTACCAAAGAGTCGGACAAGGCTGCGGCAGCTATTTTACAAGAAATCAGTCGAGGAGTGACTTATCTGCAAGGAAAAGGTGCTTATACCGGTCATGACTTTGATGTTCTTTACGTCGTTTTGAATCCTAGTGAGGTGCGTGAAGTCAAAGATATTTTAGCAGTACTCGATCCAGATGCCTTTATTTCAGTGCTTAATGTTGATGAAGTGATTTCTTCAGATTTCAAAATTAGGCGAAAAAAAGTCGACAAAAGGTTATAAACAAGAGGGCTGGTTAATTATAAACGAGGAATAATATGAAGTACGAGAGGAGAACATTCTGGTCTTCTCTTTTTAGTTTTTTAAGAAGAGTGGTTTCGTTGCTTGTTATTGTAGTCGTTATACTCAGTTAATTTCAAAAAGTAACTTTTTTGATCTTTTCTTAAGTAGTACGGACGGAAGCAACCTCCTTTGGAGTTTCATTTCTAATTTTTGAGCCTAGGTCTCAAAAATTCCGTTATTAGTGACAGCAAGACTGTCACTAATAATACCGCTACGGCGAAAATATTCCTTCGTTCGCTCTAAATTACGGAATCTTATTTTGCTATTTGATACATCGTGTTATTTTTTGATTTTGGATGAGTATTAGAAGTTTTTTCAATACTCAAAAAGCCCTATCGTCTCTGTGGTGGCATTTACCTACTACAGAAACGATAGAGCCTAGCCCTAGTTATCTAGCTTCTTTATTGGCATCGTAATCAACACCAATAATGGTGACATCGATATTACCACGTGTCGCTTTAGAGTAAGGACACACTTCATGAGCTTTTTCACCTAGTTCTTTAGCTTCATCTGCTGATTTACCATCAACAGAAACTTCGATTTCAACGCCTAGTTTGAAATCAGCGCCATCAGCTTTGAAAAGTTGTGTGCGTTGGGTAATCATTGACTTAGCTTTGATATTTTCTAGTCCAAGTACAACTTCTAAGGCACTGTTGAAGCAGGCTGAGTAACCAAGTGCAAACAATTGTTCAGGATTTGTACCATTGCCGTCACCTCCCATTTCTTTAGGGTTTGAGATTGTGACTTGAAAACTACTGTTTTCAACATAGCTAATACCGCTACGTCCACCAGTGTTAACAGCAGAAGTTTCATAGATTTTTTGATAATTTGACATATCAGTACCTCCCATATCTAATGTTATTATAACACTTTCAAGGTCAAAAGGCAGACTAGTTGTTTATTAAATTGACAAATCAGCCTTAGCCGCTCTCTTTAGCGAAAAAGACAGTCAGGTTGACAAGTTTGTAAAGGTAATGCTTCAAATCGCTTGTCAAAATATTTTGACAACCCTTTTTTATGTCGTATCAAAAAGATTTGGTAGAATAGATTTAATAAAAGCTATAGACTAAGAGTGACCAAGGAAATCAGGAAATTTGTAGCAGATTTTAGAAAGGAGGTATCACTTGGAAGTTGGAAAAAATATTAAAAGTTATCGCCAGCAGTTCAACTTATCTCAGGAGGATTTGGCGGAGAAGATTTATGTGACTAGACAAACGATCTCCAACTGGGAGACTGAAAAGTCCTATCCAGATGTTCACTCGCTTGTCTTACTTAGTCATTGTTTTAAGGTTTCCTTGGCTCAACTAATTGAAGGAGATCTCGAGAAAATGAAAAAAATTGTTAAGAAAGAAGATATCGATCTTATGGATTGTTATACCAAAAAGATGATGTGGGCAATGTTAGCTCTCTTGTTTACTATGTTTCCTGCTTTTTATTATTTAGATTGGTGGGGAATGCTAGTTTATCTTCCTTTAGCAGCTTTTGGAATTTATTATGCTCATAAGGTTGAAAAAATAAAGGACAATTATGATTTGAAAACTTATCGTCAAATTCTTGCCTTTAGTCAAGGAAAAACTTTGGATGAGTTAGAGACAAGAATTGAAAAAGCTAAGTACCCTTATCAAAAGCCTTTGATTGTTCTTGGTGTCATTCTAGCTTTTGCAGTTTTAGCCACTCTTCTTGCCTTGATTTATATGAGGTGCTTACCATAATGTAAAAAACACGCCCGTGGGGGTCGTGTTTTTTCATACTATTACATTTCGTTTGGTGCTTCAACACCAAGAAGACGAAGAGCTTCTTTTAGAACAGTTGCTGTCGCGTATGAAAGTGCTAGGCGACTATCACGTTCTGGATTGTCATCGAGAATACGTGTGTGTGCATAGTATTTGTTGAAACTTTGTGCTAAATTGATGGCAAATTTAGCGATGATTGATGGCTCATAGTTGTCCGAAGCACGTCTGATAACACGTGGGAAGTCTTGAATCAACTTGATAATTTCCCAGCTTTCGTTGTCAGACAGGCTGTAGCTTGCTTCGGTATTTGGTTTAAAATCAGCTTTACGCAAGATTGACTGGATACGTGCATGAGCGTATTGAACGTAAGGTCCAGTTTCTCCCTCGAAGGAAACCATGGTATCAAGGTCAAAGTCATAACCGTTCATACGGTCTGTTTTAAGATCGTAGAATTTGATAGCTCCGACACCGACAGCATGGGCGATAGCTTCTTTATTTGGAAGATCTGGGTTCTTAGCATCGATCTGAGATTGGGCACGCTTAACAGCTTCGTTGATTGTAGGTTCTAAAAGGATAACATTCCCTTTACGAGTTGACAATTTTTTACGCTCTTTAGTAACAAGACCAAAAGCAACGTGATGCATATCATCTGACCAGTCATATCCCATTTCTTTCAGAACAGCTTTAAGCTGTTTGAAGTGGGCAGCCTGTTCGTTACCAACAACATAGATTGATTTAGCGAAGTCATAAGTACGTTTACGGTAAAGAGCAGCTGCGAGGTCACGGGTGATATAAAGTGTAGCACCGTCCGATTTTTTAATCATAGCTGGGTGTTCGATACCATATTTTTCAAGGTTAACGACTTGAGCTCCCCGAGAGTCTTGGAGAAGGCCTTTTTCTTCTAAAAGATCAATAACTTCATCCATCTTGTCATTGTAGAAGGCCTCACCATTGTAAGAATCAAAATCCACTTCAAGTCCTTGATAGATTCGGTTAAATTCAACAAGACTTTCATCACGGAACCACTGCCAAAGAGAAACAGCTTCCTCGTCATTAGCTTCTAATTTACGGAACCATTCACGTGCTTCGTCATCAAGGGAAGGGTCGTCTTCAGCTTCGGCATTGATACGAACATAAAGTTTGAGAAGTTCTGAGATTGGATTAGCTTCAACGGCAGCTTGATCGCCCCATTTTTTATAAGCAACAATGAGCATACCAAACTGCTTGCCCCAATCCCCGAGGTGATTGATACGTACAGGGTTATAGCCTAATTTTTCCACGATGTTTGCTAAACTATCTCCTATGACAGTCGAACGTAAGTGTCCAATAGAGAACGGTTTGGCAATGTTAGGGCTAGACATATCAAAGACAATGTTGCGATTTTGGCCAAGATTTTGGTCAGCGTAGTGGCTGCCATGTTGAACAACCTCTGCTAAGACTTGTCCTGAGATTTTTGATTTGTCTAAGAAAAAGTTGATGTAAGGTCCAACTGCCTGTACTTTTTCGAAGTCAGAAGCATCGATTTTTTCAGCAACTTCAGCTGCAATCAGATTTGGTGCCTTGCGAAGGATTTTAGCTAATGAAAATGCTGGGAAAGCTAAGTCTCCCATGCTAGCATTTTTAGGTTTTTCAAGTAGTTGTTCAATGGCCTCTTGATCCAGGTCATTTAAGACGGCAGCAAGTTTTGAGGCGATTAGTTGTTTTTCAGTCATGATGTCTCCTTTGGTTTTTTGTTATTAACCATTTTAACATATTTTTTCAAAAGCTTAGTAGACTTTTTTGAAATTCTATGAATTTAGATAAAAGATGAAAAAATCAGCCTTTTTTGCTATAATTTAGGATGAGTCAGAGTAAAAAGGATACAATAAAAATGAATAAAATACAACGACATGCGGCAATTAAGCGTATTATTACACATCATCAAGTTGGTACGCAAGAAGAAATCAAGACTCTCTTGGAGCACCAAGATATTTTTGTGACTCAGGCAACCTTATCCAGAGATTTACGCGAGATAGGCTTAATAAAGCTGCGTAGTGACAAAGGGAAACTTTACTATAGCTTGAATGAAATGAATGCCAAGCATTTTAGTAAACGAGCTAGTGACTTTGTCAATAAGGTCTCGAAAGTTCAATTTATGCTTGTTCTGAGTACTAATTTAGGCGAAGCAGATGTTTTAGCCAATATTATCGATCAAGAAGACCGCGGTGATATTTTGGGTACGGTTGCGGGGGCAGACACGCTCTTGGTTATCTGTCAAAATGAAGAGACGGCAGAAGCGATTTACCAAGATATTTCAGCACAATTGTAAAAGGATTAACCATGGTAAAAGAAAAAATTTCCCCTGGTATGCAGCAGTATCTGGATATTAAGGCAGATTATCCAGATGCTTTTTTGCTTTTTCGGATGGGGGACTTCTACGAATTATTTTATGAAGATGCGGTTAAGGCGGCACAAATTTTAGAAATTAGCTTAACTAGCCGTAACAAAAACGCTGAGAATCCGATTCCCATGGCGGGTGTGCCGTATCATTCTGCCCAAGCCTACATTGATGTTTTAGTAGAAATGGGATATAAGGTTGCTATTGCAGAGCAGATGGAGGACCCCAAGCAGGCTGTTGGTGTGGTCAAGCGTGATGTGGTTCAAGTGATCACACCAGGAACAGCAGTGGATTCTAGTAAGCCAGATAGTGCTAATAACTTTTTGGTAGCCCTAGATTTTGATGGTAGCCAATATGGTCTTGCTTATATGGATTTGGCTACGGGTGAGTTCATGGTGACTGTCTTGGCCGACTTTTTGACGGTCAAAAGTGAAATCCAGAACCTCAGAGCAAAAGAGTTACTTATTGGTTTTGAACTTTCAGATGAAGATAAGGAAGTCTTTGCGAAGCAAATGAATTTGATTCTGTCTTATGAAAATCAGCTTTTTGAAGACAGAGAATTGGTTTCAGATGACTTAAGTCCTCTGGAACAGACAAGTGCCTTAAAATTACTTTCTTATGTTCACCGTACACAAAAGAGAGAGCTCAAGCACCTTCAGGCCTTGGTACATTATGAGGTTAAGGATTACTTACAGATGACTTATGCTACTAAGTCTAGTCTGGATTTGCTGGAGAATGCTCGTACTGGTAAGAAGCACGGAAGTCTCTTTTGGCTGCTCGATGAAACGAAAACAGCCATGGGTATGCGTCTCCTGCGCCAATGGATTGACCGCCCTCTTCTTCGCTTTGATGAGATTAAGGAGCGTCAGGATATTATTCAAGCTTTTTTAGATGACTTTATTAATCGAAGTGATTTGACGGAAAGTCTCAAAGGTGTTTATGATATTGAGCGTTTAGCTAGTCGTGTCTCTTTTGGCAAAGCGTCTCCTAAGGATCTTCTACAATTAGGAAATACTTTGACGAAAGTTCCTGTTATAAAGGCTGTCTTATCAGCTTTTGAAGTTGATGTTATTGACAAGGTTGACAAGCAAATTGACAGTATTCCTGATTTGGAATCTTTGATTCGTTTAGCCATTGATCCAGATGCGCCAGCAACTATTTCAGAAGGTGGTATTATTCGTACAGGATTTGATGACACTTTAGATCACTATCGTAAAGTCATGAAAGAGGGGCGAGCTTGGATTGCTGACATTGAAGCGAAAGAGCGTCAAGCTTCGGGAATTTCTAGTCTTAAAATTGACTATAATAAAAAAGATGGTTACTATTTCCATGTGACAAACTCTAATCTTTCCTTGGTGCCAGATTATTTTTTTAGAAAAGCAACACTGAAAAATTCAGAACGTTTTGGAACAGCAGAACTGGCTAAGATTGAGGGAGATATGTTGGAAGCGCGGGAGCAATCAGCTAATCTAGAATACGAGATTTTTATGCGACTTCGTGCTCGTGTGGAGACTTATATCGATCGCCTGCAGACCCTAGCAAAAGTTTTGGCAAAAGTCGATGTGTTGCAAAGTTTGGCTGTTGTTGCTGAGACTAATCATTACGTGCGACCTGTTTTTAATGACCAACACGTCATTGAGATTGTTGATGGGCGACACGCAGTAGTGGAAAAGGTTATGGGAACGCAAGTATACATCCCAAATAATATTCACTTCGATCAAGAAACCACGATCCAGTTGATTACTGGTCCAAATATGAGTGGTAAGTCAACCTACATGAGACAGCTCGCCTTATCTGTAGTGATGGCTCAAATGGGTGGCTATGTGGCAGCTGATACTATCAATCTACCAGTTTTTGATGCTATATTTACCCGTATTGGAGCGGCAGATGATCTGATTTCGGGACAGTCTACTTTCATGGTTGAAATGATGGAAGCTAACCAAGCTATCAATCGAGCCACGTCAGATTCTCTTATTCTTTTTGATGAGTTAGGACGGGGAACGGCGACCTATGATGGTATGGCTTTAGCCCAGTCTATTATTGAGTACATTCATGATCAGATTAAGGCAAAAACCATGTTTGCAACGCACTATCATGAGTTGACAGACTTGTCAACGACATTGACAAGTCTTGTCAATGTTCATGTAGCAACAGTAGAGGAGAAAGGTGAGGTAACTTTTCTCCATAAGATTTCTGAAGGCCCGGCTGATAAATCTTATGGGGTTCATGTTGCTAAAATTGCAGGCTTACCCGCTTCAGTGCTCACAAGAGCGGATCGTATTTTGCAAGATTTGGAGAGCCATTCCGCACAATTGAATACGGAACCACTCTCAGAGTCGGCTTCAACCAATCAAGTTGAGGAACCAGTAGGTCAACTGTCTCTTTTTGCAGATGACCAGTATGCTGAATTGGTGGCTCAACTGGAGAAAGTTGATGTGCTAAATCTGACACCGATGGAAGCCATGAATACTTTGTTTGAACTTAAAAAATTACTTTAGTGTTTTATGAAAAATCAAAAAGTTTATGATTGTCCTGACTCTCAAAAAGTTAGATCAAAAATCTAACGATTGGAGTGTGCTTCAGACCTTTCATAGGCTTTTTATTGTCTAAGATGATTAAGTATTTGTGTTATAATAGTTAGCAACATAAAGCGAGGTCAGTATGAGTAGAATTATTGAATTACCCGAAATCTTAGCCAATCAGATTGCTGCCGGAGAAGTCATTGAACGCCCGGCTAGTGTTGTGAAAGAACTGGTGGAAAATGCTATCGATGCGAAAGCCAATCAAATCAGTATTGACATTGAAGAATCTGGTTTACAAAAAATGGTGATTACTGATAATGGCATTGGAATGAGCCGTGATGATTTGGAATTAAGTTTACAGCGCCATGCCACTAGTAAAATCAAAAACCAAGCAGATTTATTCCGTATCCGAACACTAGGTTTTCGTGGTGAAGCCTTGCCATCTATTGCCTCTATCTCATATCTGACCGTGGAAACGGCAAGCGAGGATGCGTCGGTTGGAGCCGTTTTGTTTGCTAAAGGAGGTCAGATTGAGTCAATAGAGACTATTTCACGCCCCTCAGGAACTAAGGTTTCTGTTGAAAATCTCTTTTACAATACCCCTGCTCGACTCAAATACCTTAAAAGTTTACAATCCGAACTGGCTCATATTGTTGATATTGTAAACCGTTTGAGTTTAGCCCATCCTGATATTGCTTTTACCTTAACCAGTGATGGACGTCAGGTAACTCAAACAGCAGGAACAGGCGATTTGAGACAAGCTATTGCTGGTATTTATGGACTTAACACAGCTAAAAAAATGGTAGAAATCTCCACAGCTGATTTAGATTTTGAAGTATCCGGATATGTCAGTTTGCCTGAATTAACTCGTGCCAATCGTAATTACATCACACTCTTGATAAATGGTCGTTACATTAAAAATTTTTTACTAAATCGTGCTATTCTAGATGGTTATGGCTCTAAGTTGATGGTTGGTCGTTTTCCAATTGCAGTGATTGATATTCAAATCGATCCTTACTTAGCTGACGTCAATGTTCATCCAACTAAGCAAGAAGTCCGTATTTCAAAAGAGCGTGAATTGATGACCTTGATTAGCACAGCTATCAAGGAATCACTTCAAGAACAAGATTTAATTCCAGATGCCTTAGAAAATTTAGCTAAGTCTGCTACTCGAACAGGAGAAAAACCTATACAAACCAGCTTGTCCTTAAAGCAATCCAATATCTATTACGATACTGACAAGCAGGACTTTATTGAAAGACCTAACGTTTTGGAAGAGCCAGTCCAATTTGAAAAAACAGAAAACATCACTGAGGTTGATAGTTCTGTCAATGAAGTTGACAACAATGTCAATCAAGATGTCAAGGTGTCACCAAATATAAAATTTGCCGAAAGAGATAAAAATCTTCTTAATAGTGAAGAGCACGGTAGTCTTGATTTTCAAAATAAATCAAAAATTAATCGCATGATTGATCATTTGGAAAATGAAGAAACCTCGACTTTTCCAGAATTGGATTACTTTGGTCAGATGCATGGAACTTATCTATTTGCGCAGGGCAAGGGAGGCCTTTATATCATTGACCAACATGCGGCCCAAGAACGCGTTAAGTATGAGTATTATCGTGATAAAATTGGGGATGTTGATAGCTCATTACAGCAGCTTTTAGTCCCTTATCTATTTGAATTCTCATCCGCTGATTTCTTGAATTTACAAGAGAAGATGCCCTTGTTAAATCAAGTAGGGATCTATCTAGAGGCCTATGGGGATAATACTTTTATTCTGCGTGAACATCCTATTTGGATGAAGGAGGAAGAGATTGAATCGGGTGTCTATGAAATGTGTGACATGCTTCTTTTGACAAACGAAGTTTCGATTAAAAAATATCGTGCAGAGCTAGCCATTATGATGAGTTGTAAACGATCTATTAAGGCTAATCATATCATTGATGACTATTCTGCTCGCAATTTGATTTACCAATTATCTAAGTGTCAGAATCCCTATAACTGTCCGCATGGACGTCCAGTTTTAATCAATTTTTCATCATCTGATATGGAAAAAATGTTTAGAAGGATTCAAGAAAATCATACCAGTTTACGAGATTTAGGGAAATATTAAGTTGACAACGTTGTCAACTTAATTGTAAAGGAGGTATTATGAGGAAATTTTTTACCTTGCCGAAACAATTGCAATGGCGTGAGGAATTACGGTTTCTCTCCATCATTTTGGGAAGTGCTATTTTTCCTTTTATGTCAATGTACTATGTCCACTACTTTGGTGCTTTTATTACGGGTTTACTAGTTATTGTGACGCAAATTGTTAGTTTTGTGGCTACCCTCTATGGAGGTCATCTTTCAGATTCTTTAGGACGTAAAAAAGTGACCGATTTGGGAAATTTTGGTGTTTTCATAGGTTATGTTCTGACAACATTTGCTAACTTACCTGGACAAGTTCAACCGGCCGTAACTTTCATTGGCATTTTTACAGTTGAGGTGGCTTCTAATTTTGCTCACCCTGCTTATGAGGCCATGCTAATTGACTTGACCACTGAAGAAAATCGGCGTTTTGTTTACACCATCAATTACTGGTTAATCAACGTTGCGGTTATGATGGGTGCTGGCATAGCTGGAGCTTTTTATGACCATCACTTTTTTGAATTGCTTCTTGTTATGACCCTTATGGCAGCTTTTTCTTATGTTATTATGTGCTGGAAATTTGAAGAAACTCGCCCTAAAGACTTTTCTTTTATTCACGGACGTGGTGTTTTGGCGACTTTTCGTAATTATAGCGAGGTCGCTAAAGACAAAGTCTTTATGCTCTATACTTTAGGTACTATTCTCTTTGCAGCTGTGTGGGGACAAGTGGACAACTATATCCCTATCCATTATAAGACTTTTTATCAAGAAACAGATTTATTTGGGATAACGATTAGCGGGCCTAAATTACTTAGTCTAGCTTTGTTTATTAATACGATCATGATTGTCCTTTTGATGACGAGCATCAATCGTTTAACAGAAAAGATGTCCTTATTGACTCAAATCGTTTTAGGGGGAGGCATTTTTGCAACGGGGATTTTTGCAGCCTTAACCTTTAAAACGCTTATTCCAATCATGTTAGCTGCTGTAGTCTATACGTTAGGAGAGATCATTTATATACCAGCAAGTCAGGTTCTTCGAGTCAATATGATGAATGAGAACAAGATCGGCTCTTACTCAGGTTTTTTGGCTATTTCCCAACCTTTGGGAATTATTATTGCTGGCGCTATGGTATCTCTCAGTGAATTTACAGGGACACTAGGAGTTCAGCTGACCTTTATCATTATAGCTTCATTGGGACTTTATCTTATGGTGCATTCAGCTAAGTTGCACCATCTTTCTTAAGGAGAAATCATGTACGACTATATTAAAGGAAAATTGACAAAAATTACCGCAAAGTTTATCGTGGTAGAAGCTAGTGGCTTGGGCTACATCATCTATGTTGCTAATCCCTACTCATTTTCAGAGAGTGTCAATCAAGATGTCCAGATTTACTTGCATCATGTGGTCAGAGAAGATGCTCATCTTTTGTTTGGCTTCCACTCGGATGAAGAAAAAGATGTCTTTCTTAAATTAATTTCAGTATCGGGTATTGGACCAATGACAGCACTTGCAATTGTGGCTGTGGACGATAATGAAGGATTGGTTAAGGCTATTGATAATAGTGACATCAAGTATTTAATGAAATTCCCTAAAATCGGTAAGAAGACAGCTCAACAAATGATTCTTGATTTAGCCGGTAAATTTGTCGATGCTCCAATGGAAAATGGCAAGGCACCGAAAACGAAAACCGTTGCGACAAATGAACAGTTGGACGAAGCAATGGAAGCTCTTCTGGCCTTAGGTTATAAAGCCAGTGAACTCAAGAAAATTAAGGCCTTCTTTGAGGGAACCAATGAAACCGCAGAGCAATATATCAAATCAGCTTTGAAAATGTTGATGAAATAGGCTGTGAAGGAAAAAGCAGCAGTGACAGTAGGAAATCTGATAAAGTCACTTGTATCTTAAAAGATTTTTCCTTTTACTCGCTTTGTAGCGTGAGCTTAATGACTCTGTCAGATCATTTCGTCCTAGCTAGGGCTAGAAGTAAAATGGCGTTAATACTCATTCAAAATCAAAAATAGCAGCACCCCAGCCTCTGTGTACAATCGAGTTTAGATAGAGAGGAATGAGTTATTTTGTCATAACATTATGGTGCTGCTATTTCTGAATTTTGCAAGTATAAGTTTCATGCTAAAACTGTTTAGTGTAACTTATTCCCATCGTATGATGTGACTTATGATTGGTAGTCCTTAGCTATCCGAGGAGTACTCTATTAGGTTTACGCGGATAGAAAAATCAGAGGAGGTTTCACATGAAACGTTGTTCTTGGGTCAAGGAATCTAATCCACTTTATGTGGCTTACCACGATGAGGAGTGGGGGAAGCCTCTTCATAAGGAACAAGCTTTGTTTGAACTGTTGTGCTTGGAAACTTACCAGGCTGGCTTATCATGGGAGATTGTTCTTAACAAACGTCAAGCTTTTCGTGAAGCTTTCTATCATTATGATGTGGATAAAGTAGCAATGATGACAGATGAAGAATTGGATGAGCTCTTGGCGAATCCTGCGATTATTCGTCACCGTCTGAAACTGTATGCGACTAGAACCAATGCGCAAGCTTTTTTAAGGATTCAAAAAAAGTATGGCTCCTTTGATAGCTATATCTGGTCCTTCGTTAGTGAAGAAACTAAAAGACATGATGTCGCTGATTATCGCCAAGTACCTGCTAAGACAGGCCTCTCAGAAACAGTGTCTAAGGAACTGAAAAAAGCCGGTTTTAAATTTGTCGGTCCTGTTGCTGTTCAATCCTTCTTGCAGGCAGCTGGCTTAGTCAATGACCATGAGAATGACTGTGAGTTTAAATAATGCTTAGGTGATAAGGTCTTTATAAAACAGTCAAGCAACCAAATATATCTAAGATAAGCGTCTGACCCAAAACATAAAAAAGGAACAACCGTAGCATTCTCTTCACCAGAAAAAAAACTACGATTGTTCCTTTTTATAGTCTTATCAACTGACCAGGTATAGGTGGTAAAGCATTTCAAAATCTACCTTTTTTATCCTAGATGCTTGTTTATTCTGCAGCTAGCGCTTCAATTGGGTTAAGGCGAGCGGCTTTGCTAGCTGGTGCGATGCTGGCAATCAGGGCGATTAAGAGACCGATAATAACGGTAATGATGATTGACAGGAGTGACATTTGAATAATGTCAAACTCAATAGTATTGTAGACCAACTGGTTAACAGCAAATTGTGCTAGAAAGGCTGTGATAATAGCTAGGATATTAGCTGAAATACCCAATAATAAACTTTCATTGACAAAGAGATGACGGATATCTTTGCGACGAGCTCCCATGGCTCGAAGAACACCAATTTCCTTAGTTCGCTCAGAAACGCTCATATAGGTAGTGGCAACAATCATAAGAATGCTGACTAACAGTGAAATCCCCGCAATCAGAGCTAGCACGACACTCACAATGTAAGTCACCTGAACAATACTATCTAAAATATCCCCAATACTAGCCACACGGAAACGGCGTTGACCATTGCTTTTAAGGTGACGAACGGCCTTTTGAGCAGTCTTGGTGTTGTTTAAATCATCGACAGAGGCTGTTATAAAATTAGGCTCTAGCTCAATTTTCTCCTCAGCTGCTGCGTTTTGTATGTCTTTGAAGTTAACCATATTATAGCTGGTGCTAGTTCCTGAGACAATCAAGTCTTTTGTGATTACCTTGTCTTGTCCTAGTGGAAGGGTTAGAGTGACCGTTTTACCGACGATTTTTTCAAATGTCTTACCGACAAGGGCTTTGGCTTGTGTTTCAGATAGGACGATTTGCCCAGTTTTAGGATATTTCTTATTAGAGATGCTATCGGCTAATAAGGTAGCATTTTTAGTAATGAGGTTATTTGGTCCATCTTGATCTGTTTGACTAGGCTGAGGTTTAGGATTGGTCTCCTGACCTTTAAGAGTTACTTGAAAGGCAGGCGACATGTAGCCCTTTTCTACTTTGGTGATGTGCTTAATCTTAGCGACATCAGAAGTATCTTGCTCATTCATACTAGTTTGATCAGGTTTAAAAACTTGGAAAGCTTTTGGGTTGGCAATCCCATCAATGAAGTGGTTCATGTAGTTGGTCGCACCATTGCCTAGGCCTAGGAAAAACATAACAGCAAAGAGACCGATGGCAGTGCCGGTGGTAATCATCAGGTTTTGCTTCCAAGCATTTCGAAAGTGGGCGAAAGCCATTTTCCAAATATCTCTAGATTTGAGGGGACGAGCCTCAAAATCTTTAGGGCTGACAGATTGGTTGAAAGGTTGGCGAAGACGTTCATCACCCGTCACACGACCATCAGCTAGGCGGACAATCCTTGATCCAGCGTCAGCAACTTCTTGTGAGTGGGTCACAACGATCACCGTTTTTCCGCTTTTGGCAATTCCTTGTAACAAGTTGAGAACTTCCTTGGTGTTTTGGCTATCCAAAGCTCCAGTTGGTTCATCAGCAATGATGATATCAGGGTCGCTGGCTAAAGCGCGTGCGATAGCAACACGCTGTTTTTGCCCTCCAGAGAGTTGAGCAGGCTTTTTCTTGCGATGCTCATAAAGTCCAACTTGTTTGAGCAGTTTTTCCGCTCTTTTAACCTGTTCTTTATGACTTAATTGGGTCATCTGAAGACTGGTCATGACATTGCCTAGGACAGTGAGGTAATTGACAAGGTTAAATGATTGAAAGATAAACCCAATGGTATCACGACGGTAATTGTCCATTGACTTTTCTTTTTTATCTTTTTGACGTTGCCCATTGACAATCACATCACCATCATAGGCACGATCTAAGCCACCGATGATATTCATGAGAGTAGATTTACCGCCACCCGATTCGCCAAGAACGGATACGAAATCTCCTTGGTCAAAGCTTAGGTCGATGCCTTTAAGGACGGGAAATGCTTCTTTTGCTAAGTAGTAAGACTTGTGGATATTTTGTAATTCTAAAATAGACATAACTTCTCCAAAACGATTTTTAACTGCTTACTAGTGTAACTTAATTTTCAGAAAAATTCAGTAATCCAATATAAAAAATAATTTTTCAGAATTTGTGCTAAAATGTAAACAAGTTTTCGAATAGTAAAGTAGGTGGGTAAATGAAAGCAGAAATAATTGCAGTCGGAACAGAAATCTTAACTGGACAAATTGTTAACACTAATGCGCAATACTTATCGGAAAAAATGGCCGAAATCGGGATTGATGTTTACTATCAAACAGCTGTAGGAGATAATGAAGAGAGACTTCTATCGGTCATTGATTTGGCAAGTAAACGCAGTGATTTGATTATCCTATGTGGTGGCTTGGGACCAACAGAGGATGATTTAACCAAGCAAACCTTAGCTAAGTATTTGAAGAGAGACTTGGTTTTTGACGAGATAGCCAATCACAAATTAAATCAGTTCTTCGCATCACGTCCTAAATACAGCCGTACTCCTAATAACGAGCGTCAAGCGCAGATGATTGAAGGATCAACCCCTATTCAAAATATTACAGGACTTGCTGTGGGTGGTGTGCTGGGTGTTGATGGTGTGACTTATGTTGTCTTACCTGGTCCTCCAAGTGAGCTGAAACCTATGGTGCAAGATGGTTTGGTGCCACTCTTATCAACTAGCGGTGAGCAGCTTTACTCTCGTGTGCTTCGTTTCTTTGGTATTGGTGAGAGCCAGTTGGTGACGGTTTTAGCAGATATGATTGAGCAGCAAACTGATCCTACTCTTGCTCCCTATGCAAAAGTTGGTGAAGTGACCTTGCGACTATCAACCAAGGCTAAAGATCAGAAGTCTGCAGATACTAAGTTGGACGTACTAGAGGCACAACTCTTAGCGAGACAAGGTTTGGATGGTTTACCATTAAGAAATCATTTGTATGGTTATGGCGAAGGCAATTCCTTAGCCCAAGTGACGGTTGAGTTGCTGAAGGATTCTGGAAAGTCCATTACGGCAGCAGAAAGCTTGACAGCAGGTCTTTTTCAATCGACGATTGCTGATTTTCAAGGGGTATCTTCGATTTTCAAGGGTGGTTTTGTGACCTATAGTTTGGAACAAAAGTCAGCAATGTTGGGGATTTCCCAAGACGATTTATCAAGGCATGGTGTTGTCAGTGAGTTTACAGCAAAAGCTATGGCTCATTCAGTGCGTGAAAAAGTTGGGGCTGATTTGGCTATTTCTCTAACTGGAGTAGCGGGTCCTGATGAACTTGAAGGGCAACCAGTCGGCACGGTATTTATTGGACTAGCTAGCGAAGCAGGTGTTTCTGTTAAAAAAGTTCATATTGGTGGTCGTAGTCGTTTAGATATTCGCTATATTGCGGTCTTACACGCTCTAAATATGGTTCGACAAGTATTGCTAGCATGATTATATCCACTTAATTTGGTATAATAGAGGGGTTGATACTTTGGGTATTTCTGTGGATAACTTGTGGAAATATCAGGGTGAGATTATTGTATGACTAACGGTGATAGTTGTTGAACGTTAGTTTTATTTAAGAACATAGGAGACTATTTTGGCTAAAAAACAAAAAAAACTAGATACCATTTCTAAAAAGTTTGGGGACGAACGTCAAAAGGCACTTGATGATGCTCTAAAAAATATCGAAAAGGATTTCGGTAAGGGAGCTATCATGAAGCTGGGTGAACGTGCTGAACAAAAAGTTCAGGTCATGAGCTCAGGGTCATTGGCACTTGATATTGCTCTTGGTGCCGGTGGTTACCCTAAAGGACGTATCATTGAAATCTATGGACCGGAGAGTTCTGGTAAAACAACTGTAGCGCTTCATGCCGTTGCTCAAGCTCAAAAAGAAGGTGGGATTGCTGCCTTCATCGATGCCGAACATGCCTTGGATCCCGCTTATGCTCAGGCCCTTGGTGTTAATATTGATGAACTGCTCTTGTCTCAACCAGATTCAGGTGAGCAAGGTCTTGAAATCGCTGGTAAATTGATCGACTCAGGTGCGGTTGACTTAGTGGTTGTCGACTCGGTTGCTGCTTTAGTGCCCCGTGCGGAAATTGATGGTGATATCGGTGATAGCCACGTTGGTTTGCAAGCGCGTATGATGAGTCAAGCCATGCGTAAATTATCAGCCTCTATCAACAAGACTAAAACAATTGCTATTTTTATCAACCAATTGCGCGAAAAAGTTGGGGTAATGTTTGGTAATCCTGAAACAACACCTGGCGGACGTGCTCTTAAATTCTACTCATCTGTTCGTTTGGATGTTCGAGGTAATACTCAAATTAAAGGAACTGGTGATAAGAAAGATCAAAATGTTGGTAAGGAAACTAAAATTAAGGTTGTTAAAAATAAGGTTGCACCGCCGTTTAAAGAAGCTTTTGTAGATATTATGTACGGTGAAGGGATTTCTAGGACGGGTGAATTGGTTAAGATTGCTAGTGACTTAGATATTATCCAAAAAGCCGGCGCATGGTTCTCTTATAACGGTGAAAAGATTGGTCAAGGGTCTGAAAATGCTAAGAAGTTCCTGGCGGAAAATCCAGCCATCTTTGATGAGATCGACCAAAAAGTGCGTGTTCACTATGGTATGATCGAAGGTGACCAAGCTGAAGCTGTTCAAGAACAAGATGAAACACCAGCTGAAGCAGATGAGTTGGTTCTCGATCTTGATAGTAGTATTGAGATTGAAGAGTAAAAGAACTATCGATTGTGTTCCAACAACTATAGGAATCAAAAGTAAGTGAAGAGTGTTGCCTAATGTATTGATACGTTAGGAGTTATAAATCCTTAAAATCTAGCAGTTTGATAGTATTACTCTGCTTCGTTCACAGTTTTAAGCGAATGCGTTTAAATAGAGGAGGTGGGAATGTTTTCCTGCCTCTTTACTTTAAGAAAAGTTTAAGTTTTTGTGCTGCTTTTCAGGTAAATACTTGACAAAAACAAAAATAGGTCCCAAGACCTATATCTTTGAAAACGCGCTCGTGCTATAATGTAACTATCATGGGATAGAAAGTGAGAATGTACATGATTAAAATTTATACCATCTCAAGCTGCACGAGCTGTAAAAAAGCAAAAACTTGGCTCAATGCGCACAAGCTCCCTTATAAAGAACAGAATTTAGGAAAAGAAACACTTACCAAAGAAGAAATTTTAGCTATTTTGGCTAAAACTGAAAACGGAATTGAGAGTATTGTCTCTTCAAAAAATCGCTATGCTAAAGCTTTGAACTGCGATATTGATGAACTTAGTCTCAGTCAAGTAATTGATTTGATTCAAGAAAATCCACGTATTCTTAAGAGCCCAATTTTAATTGATGATAAGCGTCTTCAGGTGGGTTACAAGGAAGATGATATTCGTGCCTTCTTGCCTCGTAATATTCGTAATGTTGAGAATGAACAGGCTCGTTTGCGTGCAGCGTTATAAGACATAACAGGAAAAAATGCTTAGCTGACCACAGCTAAGCATTTTTTGGACTAACAAGATTTATATTTCAAAAATGCTGAGATATGATTAACACCGAAAGCGAGAGCTTCTTCACTAGGATTCATCTTAGCATGGTGTAAAGGGTAGGGCGTGTCAATACCTAGCCAAAACATAACACCTGGAATTTTGTTTAGCAGGTAACCAAAATCTTCACCTGTCATTGCAGGAAGACAGTTAATCAGATTAACATTGGCTTGTTCTTGAAAAAAGTTCATCAGCTGATGTGCTAAATCTGGCTTATTTTCTACAGGAAGATAGCCACTAGGATTTAGCACGACCTCAACCTCCATATCAAAACTAGCAGCGACACCTTCTGCAATGGTTTTGATACGCTTTTGAATATGGAGATTCATCTCTTGAGTCAGTGCTCGAATCGTTCCATGCATGAAAGCCGTCTCTGAAATAACATTGTTTGTGGTACCAGCCTGCATAGCTCCAAAGGTAACCACCCCACCCTCAATCGGATCGACGTTACGACTGACGACTGTTTGAACTTGAGTAATAAAATAAGCCGCCGCTACTAGGGCATCGTTTGACTGATGAGGGAAAGCTGCATGCCCTCCTTTACCTTTAAAGGTTACTTTGACTTCACACGTTCCAGCAAAAAGGGTTCCAGTATTGGTCGCAATATCACCAACTTTCATATCTGGACGAACATGAAGGCCGTAAAATTCATCGGGTTCCCATTCTCCGAAGGCTCCGTCTTCATACATGAGCATACCACCGGCTAAATTTTCTTCGGCAGGTTGAAAGAGAAAAAGTATGTTTTCCTTAGGTTGTAGCTGTGTCAATTTTTCGAGAAGTCCTAGGGCGATAGTCATATGCATATCATGACCACAAGCATGCATGCGTTCGGCATGCTGGCTAGTAAAATCAAGTCCAGTTTCTTCACTGATGGGAAGTCCGTCTATATCCGTTCGCCAACCAATCGTTCTTTGAGCAGCATAGCCTTCAACAAAAACAAGGATTCCTGTGCGCCAAGTTTTTTGCTTGACAAAGGGTTTATCTTGGGTCAATTCTGCAATTCTTTCGAGGAGGTAAGATTGTGTTTTGAATTCTTCTAAGCCGATTTCAGGGATTTGATGAAGGTCTCGTCTAATTTGGATTAAATCTAAAGCCATAATCATTCTTTCCTAGTTGTGATAAAAGCTGAGCATGGCTCAGCCTTTTTATGTTTTAAAGGTTACGTAGAGCCTCTTCTAAGGCTGTTTTTTGTTGGGTTTTGGCATCAATTTGTTTGATCACACGAGCTGGAACACCAGCTACCACAACGTTTTCTGGGACATCTTCTGTGACAATAGCACCAGCTGCAACAACGGCTCCATTCCCGATTTGAACCCCTTCGATAACAACAGCATTGGCCCCAATAAGAACATTATCTCCCACACGAACAGGTTGAGCAGAAGCTGGTTCGATCACACCTGCTAGGACAGCTCCGGCGCCAATATGGCTATTTTTACCAACTGTTGCACGTCCTCCAAGGATAGCACCCATATCAATCATTGTACCAGCACCGATTTCAGCACCAATATTGATGATGGCTCCCATCATAACGACAGCATTATCTTCAATAGTAACTTGGTCACGGATAATAGCTCCCGGCTCGATGCGAGCATTGATTTGACGCTTGTCTAAAAGAGGAACTGCGGAATTACGACCATCTTGCTCGACAACGTAGTCGACGTTTTCTGTCATTCCTTCAAGGAGTGGTTCGATATCTTTCCAATCTCCGAACAGAACATTGCTGAGTTGGATGACTGAAGCAGGGATGTCAGCAGCTACCTGTCCAGCATAAGTTACCTTAACATTAGTTTTTTTCTCAGCATTACCAATGTAAGCAATAATTTCTTGAGCAGTCATTTTTTGAGCGGTCATTCTAATCTCCTAAGAGTGTTTGGTTAGCCAGAAAATCAACGAGGTAGTAACCCAGAGTAAAGCCACTCGTAGTGTTCCTAATCAATTAACTATGGCAAGATTTAGACAAACCTAACCAAACACCCACTTTCTTCAAAAATTAAGTTGATGGTATATATTATAACAAATTTTCAGAAAATTTGTGAATAGTAGTTTTGTACCAGTGACATAAAACTCTCATTGTAAATCGATTAGCTATAAAATAATTTAATTTTGATATCTTGATCGTAATTGCCAAAATGTTTCCCGAAAATCGTACACCCTCCTTTATTAATCGCATCTTCTTTGACTTCAAACTTTAATTTCCACATATCAGACTCAGAATCAATATCATCAATAGTGATATCTGATATTGGTTCACCATCCATATAAGTGCCGTGGCTAGTTATTCTGATTGTTTTTAATAGACCATATTGGTTGACATTATCAGGAAACCAATCAGGTGTATACTTCCCTCTGACATCAGCGAAATCTCCTGGACTCGTCCAAGAACCTAGTTCAGTATTATTTAGGGTAAATGTAATATCAGAAGGCCAATTATCGTTTGAAAAGGGGAACTCTGATGAAATTTCTAAAGAAATTTCAAGCATTTTTAATTTGTGTTCCGGAGTTAAGAAATTAGGGGATTGATATTCGATAAATCCTTCAGCGAACCATAATATTTGAGCATCCATTCGTGCTGGATCCATGAAAAATTTTGGGGTGTCAACCTTGCCGATAAAGTCATCATAGGTAGCCAGACCACAGGTTGGTTTTACTGAAAAATTGGTGTAGTGACCAACGGGAATAGAAGATTCCATAGTATCTAAAGCAGAAAAAATTTGCTTTGGAAAGTTAATTTCGATTTTTTCAAGCTTAAGTGATGCAATTTTTTGATGGCCCACACGAGTTGTTTTTATTATTTGAGCTTTCTCTAATTTCTTGATGTGCTGTGTGATAATCGCACTACTTAAGTTTAATTCTTGAGCAATTTCCTTAATATTTCTACGTTTAACAGCCAGTAAATTTATAATTTCTAATCGTACTTTACTTGCCAGAGCTTCATAGATTGGTAAGGCTTCATCGTTAATTTCAATTTGCATTGAGGCTCCTCCAAAAGTTAGAATACACACTTATATTAACAAAAATATAAATTTTTTAAAAGCAAAAATAAAATAACCTCTTTAAATTAATTATTTTATTAATAAAATAATTAATAATTATTTTTAATTAACATATTGACAAATCATTTTTTTAAATATATAATAAAAACAAAAATGTAAGCGCTTAACAATGTTTATGTTAAACAAAAATATAAATTTAAAAAAGGAGGAAAATTAAACTCGTTTCATTTCATATTGATAACTGTTGCTACTTTTACTCAAACTTTTTGGAGGAGAAAATGAAATTAAAAAAAATTGCTTTATGTTCAATGATTGTATTGAGCGCCTTAACGTTAGCGGCATGTGGTAGTGATAAAGGTAAATCTGGTAATAGTAAAAATAAGGCAGTGGAATTAACATTTTGGAATGGTTTTACAGCTTCAGATGGAGAAATTTTACAAGAAATTGTAGACCGCTTTAATAAAGAAAACGATGAAAATATTACCATTGACATGGATGTTATGACATGGGCGAATGTTAATGAAAAGTTACCAACTGCTATTGCCGCTAAGTCAGCACCAGACTTTGTAGCTTTGAACTTCTCGGATTTTGCGCAATACGTTAAAAATGGTGTAGTGCAACCATTAGATGATTTTTGGGAATATGATGGCGTTAAAAAAGCTGATTTCATTGACACTGCGGTAAATCTAGGAAAAGTTGATGGTAAACAATACTTTATTCCAATGCAAGTTCAAGGAATGTACATGTTTTGGAATAAAGATATCTTTAAAGATGCTGGCATGGATGAAAATAATCCACCGCGTACTTGGGAAGACTTAGCAAAAGTCAGCCCAAAACTTGCTAACCAGGGGAAAAATATATCGGGTTTTATTTTTAACAAAGATGGGACAGCTCCATTGTATAATTGGATGTTAGCAAATGGTGGCAAGCTTGTTAATGATGATTATACAAAATCAGAATTTGCTTCTAAAGAAAATTTAAAAACTCTCAAGGCAATTCAAAAAATGATCCATACCGATAAAGCAGGTCCTGAATCTATTTCAGGAGCTGAAATGGACAATGTTATGAATGCTGGACAATTAGCTATTGAATTAAATGGTCCTTGGTTGAATAATGGGTTGAAGGCAAATGAAATTAATTATGGTGTTACAACAATTCCACAAGCCAAAGGTTCAGACAAACAATCAGCCATTTTGGAAGGTGTTGGCTATGCGATTCCTGTAAGTACTGACGAGAGCAAAAAAGAAGCCATTTATGAGTTCTTGAAATACTGGAATACAACTGAAATTGGGAAAGAATGGAGCACACGTAACGGGTTCCCAGCCTATTTGAATTCTGTTGCTAAAGATTCGGAAATTGTTAAAGATCCAATTGTTTCAGAGTTGTCAAAACAAATGGAATTTGCAAAACCATTTTTACCTGGATTTGATAAGTTACCTACAATTAATAATGACATTATGAACCCATTAATTGAACGTCTACTCGCTGGAGAAGATGCAGAAAAATTAATGAAAGAAGCTGATAAGAAGATCAATAATTTATTAGCCAAATAATATAGGTAGGAGGGGTGGTTGAAAAACTACCCTTTGTAATTAAAAACGTTTTGGATATAGGAGTGTCTATATGACGGATAGAATTAAGCGTTTAGGACATTATTGGAATCAGCCTAGTAACGCTGCGTATTTATTTTTATTACCATCATTGTTAATATTATCGTTATTTATTATTGTTCCTTTAGTTGGTACATTTGTATTGGGGTTTACAAATATTAATATCTTCTTTACGAATACTGAATTTGTCAATTTTGATAATTATATTAGATTGTTTTCTGATAAAAGGGCAATTAATGCCTTGTGGCATTCCGTTTATTTTACATTGTTGGAAACACCTGCACAAGTTATTGTTGGTCTGTTGTTTGCGGTATTATTGTCTAGAAATACGAAATTTAATAAAATTTGCAGGTCAATGTTTTATATTCCAGTAATTTGTTCTTTAACGTCAATCGCAATTATCTTTTCTATGCTGTTGGATCCTAATATTGGTGCGATACCTTATTTATTTACAAAAATTGGAATGGCTGCCCCACAATTCTTTAGAGATCCTGTTTTAGCGATGCCGACAGTAGCAACGATGACGGTTTGGAAAAATTTCGGTGTTACAATGACGATTTTATTAACAGCGATCCATGGGATATCACCTTCTCTCTATGAGTCAGCGGAAATTGATGGTGCAACTAAGAGACAACAATTTTTTAATATTACGATTCCTCAAATTGTTCCATCACTTGGTTTTTGTTTATTAACGAACTTAATTGGATCAATGCAGGTATTTGACCAAGTTTATGTTGCAACAGGTGGTGGACCACAATACAAAACTGAAACGGCGGTACAATATATTTATTCTAGAGGCTTTTCAGCACCATATGAATTGGGGTATGCTTCGGCAATTTCAACAGTTTTATTTGTAATCATTGCTATACTTGCTGTTTCTATGAATTTATTTATCAGTAAAAAAGAAAGAGAGATGAGGTAGATGAAAAAGAAAAAAAGAGAACAAGTCATTAATAATATTATTATGCTTGTTGTTGTATTTTTGATAGCTTTTCCATTTCTGTGGTTGATTGTCTCGTCTTTTAAGTTTGAAAAAGACATTATTGCTTATCCTCCACGTTTCTTTGCTGATAAATATACTTTTGAAAACTATGTGAAAGTATGGACAGCGATTCCTTTGTTAAACTATATAAAAAATACGGCGATATTTGCTGGTGGAGTTGTTATCACGTCAGTCTTTTTTGATTCGTTGGCAGGGTATGCATTCGCAAGAATGAATTTTAAAGGAAAGAATATCTTGTTTTATTTTGTATTGTTAACGATGATGATTCCTTTCCAAGTGTTTATGATTCCCCTATTTCTTGAAGTAAATGCTTTAAATATGATTGATACTTATCCCGGATTAATCATACCTAGAATGACGACTGCCTTTGGTATATTCATGATGAGATCTTTCTTTATTACTATCCCGAAAGATTTAGAAGAAGCTGCCCGAGTTGATGGGTTAAATGAGATTAAAATCTTTACTCAAATTATGTTGCCACTAAGCAAACCAACAATGTTATCATTAGGAATTTTTACTTTGATGAATAGTTGGAATGATTTGTTATATCCGTTGATTCTGACTTCTAATTCAAGTATGAGAACTCTACCGTCCGGATTGGCGTTATTTAGTGGACAAAATATTTCATTTTATGGACCAGTAATGGCAGGTACGGTTGTTTCAATGTTACCGCTGTTAATTGTTTATATTTTTGCACAAAAATATTTTGTGCAAGGTACAGTGATGTCAGGGCTTAAGGAATAATTATGAAAATAGTGGAATCAAAATGGTACAGTCAACTAATTAAAATTTCTGATTATATTTTAATTGGTTTATTGTGGTCGCTTGTTAGTTTGCCTCTAGTTACAATATTTAGCAGTTTAAATGCGGTATTTAGAACGTTCCAGATCTGGAAAACAGAAACAACAGGAAATATCATTTATCATTTTTTTAGAGGATTTAAAAAACATTTTTTGAAATTAACATTGTTGAATATCTTGGTGTTACTGTATGTGATGTTTATTATTAATCGTATAGAGGGGGTAATATCAGAAAATTCATTCTTTTTGGGAGTGATAGTATTTTCTATTATTGTAGCTACTTCGTTTTTATATCAGTTTATATTGCTGGCTTCAGTGAATGATAAAATTTCATTTAATATCTTTGTAAAGGCAACTAATAATTGTGTTTTATATTTTTTTTCGAATGTAATTTTTATCATTTTAACCATTGGTTTAGTGATAGTAGGTTTTAAGTTACCACATTTGTTTCTTGTTCTGGTACCAATTTACCTCTATTTAGTGTATTTAAATTCAAAACTAACCATTTAATGATTGTAGAAATAATGAGGAGGAATTTATGAATGTTTTAAGGTATAAAAATCGGATAGTTAGGGAAAGAGCAGATCCATGGGTTTATAAACACACGGA
The DNA here is from genome assembly GCF_040225085.1 of Streptococcus jiangjianxini. Lineage (NCBI taxonomy): Bacteria > Bacillati > Bacillota > Bacilli > Lactobacillales > Streptococcaceae > Streptococcus > Streptococcus jiangjianxini. Next base: position 95,508 of record NZ_JBEHGL010000008.1, read on the forward strand.
TGGATATTACTATTTTACAGGATCTGTTCCTGGTTATCAATCCATTGAGCTTCGTCGGGCTAAGAGGTTGAATGACTTGGAAAATAATGCTGAAATTCTATCAGTATGGCACGCTCATGATACGGGAGTAATGAGTGAGCTGATATGGGCTCCAGAAATTCATTTTATCCAAGGGAAGTGGTATATATACTTTGCGGCAAGTGATCATTCTGAAATCAGAAATGAGCACCATCATCATAGAATGTTTGTTATTGAAAATAGCAATGAAGATCCAATGAATACGGATTGGGTTGAGAAAGGTCAAGTTCAAACACAGTTTGAAAGTTTTAGCCTAGATGCAACTGTCTTTGAATTGAATGGTGAGTTATATTACGTGTGGGCACAGCTAGATCCTAGAATTCCTGGTAATTCTAATCTTTATATTTCTAAGATGAAAAATCCTTGGACTTTGAAAGGTGTCCAAAAGCTACTTAGTATCCCAGAATTTGATTGGGAGAAAATAGGCTTTTGGGTTAATGAAGGGCCAGCGGTAATTATAAAAAATAATAAAGTCTTCATAACATATTCTGGTAGTGCAACAGATGAAAATTACGCAATGGGTTTGTTGTGGGCGGATGCTGATTCAGACTTATTAAATGGTTATTCTTGGCATAAATTTAAAGAGCCAGTTTTCCAATCGTCAGAAAAAAATAGTCTTTATGGTCCGGGGCACAATTCTTTTACTAGGTCAGAAGATGATAAAGAAGATGTATTAGTTTATCATGCTAGACCTGAAAAAAATAAATTCGGAGATCCGTTGGATAATCCGAACCGTCATGCACACGCACAAGTGTTTACTTGGGATGAGGAAGGTTTTCCTGTGTTTGGGGAACCTAGATATTAAATGTATTTTAAAGTTCTTGGAGGTTAGAGTAGTGCATAAAGCAAATATAAAACTTGTTAAAGATATGGTTGTTTCAACCGTAGATAAACGTATTTTTGGATCCTTTATTGAACATATGGGTCGTGCTGTATATGGAGGAATATATCAACCGAATCATAAGAGTAGTGATGCTAATGGATTTCGAGAAGATGTCAAAGAACTCGTCAAAGAGTTAGGGATAACCTTGGTGAGGTATCCTGGAGGAAACTTTTTGTCAGGGTACAATTGGGAGGATGGTATTGGTCCGAGAGATCAGCGACCTAAGCGTACAGACTTAGCTTGGCGTGCAATTGAAACAAATCAGGTAGGAATTCACGAGTTTGCTCAATGGGCTGATGAAGTTGGTGTTGATGTTAATATGGCCGTTAACATGGGAACAAGAGGGATTGATGAAGCTCGTAAATTAGTAGAGTATTGTAATTTTGAAGGTGGAACCTATTGGAGTGATAAAAGGATTGAAAATGGTCGTAAAGAACCGTTTAGTTTTAAAACATGGTGTATCGGTAATGAAATGGATGGTCCGTGGCAAATAGGCCATAAAACCGCTGAAGAGTACGGTCGATTAGCTAAAGAAACTGCAAAAGCGATGAAACTTGTTGATGAGTCGATCGAACTAGTTGTCTGTGGTAGTTCTAACAGTCAAATGCCTACTTTTGGAGATTGGGAATTGACAGTTTTAGACCATACTTATGAATATGTTGATTACCTTTCATTGCATCAATACTATGGTAACTACGCTAATAACCTTGAAGAATATCTTGCCTGCTCTCTAGATATGGATGAATTTATCAAGGGTGTAGTTGCAATGTGTGACGCCATTAAAGCTAAAAAACACAGTAAGAAACAAATAAATTTATCTTTTGACGAGTGGAATATTTGGTACCATTCAAATGAACAAGATAAACAAATTAAGCCTTGGTTTATTGCTCCACCACAACTAGAAGATAAGTATAATTTTGAAGATGTATTGGTACTGGGGACCTTACTTATTACGTTGTTAAAACATTCTGATCGTGTCAAAATTGCTTGTTTAGCACAATTAGTTAATGTGATTGCTCCTATTTTTACTGAGCAAGATGATAATACTAGTGCAGCATGGCGTCAAACGATTTTCTATCCATTTATGCAAGCTGCCAAGTATGGGCGAGGAACAGTCCTAACACCATTAGTGCAATCAGATAGTTATCAAACAGAGCAGTATGAGAAAGTGCCTTATGTAGAAACGATTTCTGTGCTGAGTGAGGACGAGAAAGAAGTTACTATTTTTGCGGTTAATCGTTCCAAAGAAAAATTGGAACTTACAGTTGATAGTTTGGGGTTAGTAATGGATTCAGTGATTGAAGCAACACAAATGGCTGGTCATGATATTAAGGCTGCAAATAGTGTGACAGATGATAGTATCAAGCCTAAAGTTGTTACTAATTATCGCTTTGAAGATAATTGTCTTATTTTAGATTTGGCACCATTATCGTGGAATGTTGTTAGAGTTGCATTGAGGTAGTATGAGTTAGCTATTGAAAGATAAAGTGAGTTGATTTAAATATTTATTACTCCTAGAATTAGCACTTGTTTAATCATGACAATTTTACAAGGAACTGTTGTTCTATAATGGTGTAGAGCTTAATAAGATTGGTTCAGGACGTAATAATCTTTGAAAAGGCAACCCTTTTCTGTACAAAATTTATAAAGTGTTTTTTGTTAAGCGATAACTCGCCTAGCCATGGGTGTTTGATAGTTGAAACTGCCGTGAATGCGATGATGATTCCACCAGTGGACGTAGTCCTTGGTTTTAAGATTTAGCTCTTCAAGTGAATGAAAGATTTCTTGATTAATAAACTCCAGTTTGAAGGAGCGATAGGTGCTCTCAGCTACGGCATTGTCATAAGGACATCCTGCTTGACTAAGTGACCGGGTGATACCGAATGCTCCTAACACCTCATCAATCAGCTGATTATCAAACTCCTTGCCACGATCAGAATGGAAAAGATTGACCTTGGTTAGTGCATAAGGGATACTCTGAATAGCTTGCTTTACGAGCTCTGCAGTCTTCTGCCAACCGACTGACAGACCAATAATTTCACGATTATAGAGGTCTATTATCAAGCAAACATAAGCCCAGCGCTTACCAACACGAACATAAGTCAAGTCAGTTACAATCGCTTCAAGTGGTCTTTCTTGGTTGAATTGCCTGTCTAAGAGATTTGGAATGGGTGCTTCATTTTTCCCTTTAGAACACGGCTTGAAGCTAGTCTGCTGGTAAACAGATACGAGATTCAATCGCTTCATTATCCGACGAATGCGACGACGAGACAAGACGAACCTTTCTGTTTCCAGACATTTCTTGATTTTTCGAGCACCGTATCTAGATTTGCTCTCAAGGAAAATCCGTTTAACCATTTCTTCAAGCTCAGTTTCCGATA
>NZ_JBEHGL010000009.1:0-84924 GCF_040225085.1 Streptococcus jiangjianxini
ACACGAGCTGTTGTTGAATCTTTAGCCTTATCTGAAGGGATTTTCAATTCGGTTTTTGAACCTACTTCAGTATCAGTGGAACGAGGGGTCTCCGGAATCTTCAACTCTGACTTCGTGCCAATTTCTGTGTTTGGTTGTTCTGGAGTATCAGTAGGGACTTGTGAAATGAGCTCTGTTTTAGAACCAATCGCTACATTAGAATCAGTTGACGGAACAACACGAGCTGTTGTTGAACCTTCAGTCTTAACTGTAGAGAATTTCAACTTGGTTTTAGGCCCTATTTGTGTAGCCGTAGAGCGTGGAATCTCTGGGATTCGTGGGATTTCCATGTCAGTTTCTGAATCATTAGTCTTGGCCGGAACCTTCAACTCAGACTTCGTGTTGATTTCTGTTCTTGATTGGTCTGGAGTATCGGTAGGGACTTGTGGAACAAGCTCTGTTTTAGAACCAATCGCCACATCAGAATCAGTTGACGGAACAACACGGTCTGTTGAGGTATCTTCAGCATTACCTGTAGAGAATTTCAACTCGGTTTTGGGACCTATCTGAGTATCAGTTGAACGGGGGATCTCTGGCACAATTGGCTCAACTGGAGCTGATGAAGAGGGATTCATACTTGTCAATTCCGTTTTAGGACCTATTTGTGTAGCCGTAGAGCGTGGAATCTCTGGGATTCGTGGGATTTCCATGTCAGTTTTTGAATCATTAGTCTTGGCCGGAACCTTCAATTCAGACTTCGTGTTGATTTCTGTATTTGATTGCGATGGAGTATCAGTAGGGATTTGTGGAACAAGCTCTGTTTTAGAACCAATCGCTACATTAGAATCAGTTAATGGAACCACGCGAGCTGTTGACGAATCATTGGTATCACCTGTAGAAACTTTCAACTTCGTTTTAGGACCTACTTCAGTATCAGTTGAACGAGGGGTCTCTGGAACACTTGGAAAGTCTGGTGTTGTAGAAGACGAAGTCACACTTGTCAACTTTGTTTTGGGACCTATTTGTGTAGCCTTGTCACGTTCTTTCTTGCTTTTTTCAAAATAATCCTTCCACTGCTGCTCACCTAAATCTAAGGTATATAGATTTCTAATAGCCACCCCACCTGTTTTATCATAATTATTAGAAATATATGCTTTTCCTTTTCTTTCAACAACTGTGTAGCGTTTTAAACTTTGTAAGGTATTACCTTTCCCATTAATTACAGCCGTATGATCATCTGTATCCGTTACATAGAGCGCAGTTAGTTTTCCACTTTTATCAAACTCAGCTCCCCAAACGTTAACAATGTGTCCTCTGTACTTATTGAACAGATAATCCACCGCCAAAGCTTTTTTTGCCTTCAAAGCCTGTTTGATCTTGCTACCAAGGGACGCAAGGTCGCTCACTTCTTCTCGGCTAGTGAGTAGCTTCTGTTCAAAAACCTCTTTAAAGAAACCGCCGCGATGGTCCAACTTCCCACTTGTTTCTTTTGCTTGATAATCTACTTCATTATTTACTTCATAGTTACGGGTATCTGGGTAACCACTAAAAAATAGATCTAACACTCTATGAGTATAAACAGATTTTGAAAAATAAGTCTTAAACAAATCAAAAAGTTGACTTTTATGTTCTCCCTCATAGTTCCGATGCTCTCGCAAATCAATCGGTTTATGATTATCTGGTGTTACAACTCCATTTGTGGCAGATTCATCTAGATATCTATCCACATTATCTTTATTATTAGCTAGCCACCAATGGAGCATGTTAGCTGCTACACCTGCTGAACACAAACCAAAATCGCGGCTGTTTGCACTAAACTCTTTATTGGCATCAAAAAGACGGCTTCCCTCTTTATAAGGGGCAGTATAGTAACCTTGATAATATTCTTTCTGCCATGTCAATTCATCCTTATTGGGCTTCGATACCCCATGAGTCCATTCTTGATGCTCTGATATAGTTGGAGGTGTTTTGTTCTCTTCACCCGATTTCAAAGGCTCAGGTTTCGGTACAGTTTCTTCAATAGCTGTAGTAGTAGTGGAAGCATCCGCAATAGGTTCTTGTGGGGCAACCGGCGAGTTATTATCTACTTCTTGCGATTGGTTAGGGGCTACATCACTTGTTTCACTAATCGGATCAGAGTTTAAATTCTCTGATTCTGGTGTCACTGCTGGTTCTGGCGCCACTTCCGGTGCTGGTGTAACTTCTGGAACAAGATTTTCTTGATTTTGAACCAAGGTGGTCTGCTCTATGTTACTTCCATTAGCCAAAAGGTTCTCAGTTGCTTCCGTTTCATGTGCCAACACAGGGGTAGCGCTTCCAACAACAAGCATAGCTAAGACACTTGCGCCAAAAAGCCACTGTTTTCCCGATTTCCACATTCTAAAGTGTCCAATCTTATGTTTCACTAATTTGTTATACATAACATATATTCCTCCAATTTTCGATGTTTTCTATCATTTAGAATAACATATTAGAATAGAGATGCAATAAAAATATAATAAAATTACATAAAAAACACATACATTAAAAATAGTAATAATTAAACATTAACCGACCTGCTACCGATACGATTTAATAAACTATTGTGTCAATATTATTAAATGAAAAGACATACTTTTTGGCCATCAGCTATAACGTGTCATTAGTTAATACAATGATGATAGGCTTTTGTTATAAAGGTTAGAGAAGGTATTTCACCAATAGATATAGATTCTAAATTTAATCCTTATCCCTTCCAATGAGTTTAAACTATTAAGGTTTACATCTTAACTATTTGAAATATATCAGTGATTCAAGTTACTAAAGCCTCAAAGCTCAAGATCTACTTGGCAATCCACTTAAATTCTGCTCTCATCATTACCCACGCGATTCATCAGAAAATTATTCTGAGGTATCGACTGGGACTTTTCACCATAAGAAAGTGTTTAACTGTCAAAATAAATCTAACCAGCATGATTTTGACCCTATCTATTCTACTTTAAAAGAAATTATTGTAACATCTCCTTATACACTCCGATAAAATATCGTACAAAGCGTCTAACAAGAAACAATTACATTAAAATATTATGGTATTTTCTGCTAAAAACAAATAATCAAAAGTCATCAGATTAATATCGAAAACTAAGCAGCCTCTTTAATATAACTCCTGAATATGGACTGCTCCCCAAAAGTTAGACGGAAAATCTAACGATTGGGACTCACTCCACTGTGAACTAGAGAATTTTTTCGATATACTTTATTCCTGGGCACTTTAAAACGATCACGATCACCGTTTTAAACAAAAAAAAGAGAACCATATGTGATTCTCTTCTTAATTGCTATCATACCCTACATTCGACAAAGTATGTTTTATTTAGCATAGTCAATAGCACGGAACTCTCGAATAACGGTTACCTTAATATTTCCTGGGTAATCTAGGTTGCTTTCGATTTTTTCCCGAACTTTATGTGACAAGGTTGTTACCTGATCATCGCTTAATTTCTTAGGATGAACCATAATTCTGATTTCACGTCCAGCTTGCAAGGCAAAACTATTTTGAACGCCATCAAAACTAGAAGCAATCTCTTCTAATTCACGTAGGCGTTTGATATAGTTTTCCATTGATTCGTTTCGTGCGCCTGGTCGTGCGGAACTCAAAGCATCTGCTGCTGCAACTAAGACAGCGATAACACTATCTGGTTCAACATCGCCATGATGACTTGCAATAGCATTGACGACGATTGGATTTTCCTTATATTTGCGAGCAAATTCTGTACCAATCTCAACATGACTTCCCTCGACCTCACGATCGATGGCTTTTCCCATATCATGCAAGAAACCTGCACGACGAGCAAGCGAGACATTTTCACCTAGTTCACCAGCCATGATGCCAGCGAGTTTACCAACTTCAACTGAATGACGAAGAACATTCTGACCGTACGATGTCCTAAACTGCAAGCGTCCCATAATTTTAATCAAATCAGGATGAAGGTTTGGGGCACCAATTTCATAAGCAGCCTCTTCACCATACTCACGGATACGGTTATCCAGTTCCTGACGATTTTTCTCAACAAGTTCCTCAATTCGAGCCGGATGGATACGACCATCAGCAATCAAGGCTTCTAGAGTCATTCTTGCAATTTCGCGACGAATAGGATCAAAACCAGAAAGAACAACCACTTCTGGTGTATCATCTATGATGATGTCAATTCCAGTCAAGCTTTCTAGGGTACGAATATTGCGACCTTCACGTCCAATAATACGACCTTTCATGCTGTCATCTGGTAAATGGACTGTCGTAATAGTCTGCTCGGTAACATACTCACCAGCCATGCGTTGCATAGCTTGAGAGAGCAAATTTTTGGCAATTTTAGTCGATTTATCCTTAATTTCTTGCTCTGCTTCGCGGATCTTAGTTGCAATCTCATGCGTCAACTTAGATTCCGTGTCCATCAAGATGACTTCACGCGCTTCTGCAATGGTCATATGACCAACACGTTCCAGTTCGGCACGCTTTTCATCCTCTATTTTGCTAATTTGATTTTCGCGTTCATCGATATGTTTAGATTTATCAAAAAGACTTTGTTCTTTAGACTCGAGTGATTTTTCTTTTATAGCTAAATTTTCATCCTTGCGGTCGAGCGAATAGGCACGTTCTGTTAAACGATTTTCTCTTTCTTTCAGCTCTTGTTTATCAGCTTTAAATTCCTGGTCAACTTCTTCTCGATATTTTCTCGCTTCTTCTTTTGCTTCGAGGAGAAGCTCTTTTTGATGAGCAATACTTTCTCTTTCAGCTGTTTGACGAATCGCTTGGGCTTCCATCTCTGCTTTCCCTCGCAGATTAACAGCATCCTGTTCAGCATTTAATAATGTTAATTCCGCTGCTTCCTTTGAAGATTTCATCTTCATCGTCATGATAGCGTAACCAACAACTAAACCAATGAGGGCAAAAATCAATGTTAAAACAACAATTCCTAACATCTTATTTACCTCAAAATTCTAAGGTTTTAATATAGTCAAAACCACTTTTAAGTTTATCATATTTTAAGCCTTTCCACAATGAAAAATCAGCGAAAGACCTCTTCACCAAATTATGATATGATAAGCATATAAAAAAGAATTGGAGGCGCTTATGTCAAAAGAAGTTATTGTTGAAAGTTTTGAACTTGACCACACTATCGTTAAGGCACCCTATGTAAGACTTATTTCTGAAGAATCCGGTCCAGTTGGTGATGTTATTACCAATTTCGATATCCGATTGGTTCAACCCAACGAAGATGCCATCCCAACTGCTGGGTTACATACCATCGAACATCTACTTGCCAAACTTATCCGTGAACGTATGGACGGCTTGATTGACTGTTCACCCTTTGGTTGCCGAACAGGTTTTCACATGATTATGTGGGGCAAACAAGAGGCCACTGAAGTCGCTAAAGTGATAAAATCATCGCTAGAAGAAATTGCCAACGTTACTTCTTGGGATGATGTCCCTGGTACAACCATCGAATCTTGTGGAAACTATAAAGACCATAGCCTTTTTTCTGCTAAAGAATGGGCAAAAGTCATCTTAGAAAAAGGGATTTCTGATAATGCCTTTGAGCGTCATATCGTTTAGAATAGCAAAAAAGAGGGGACTCCCTCTTTTTTCTATCAACCTAATAGTCAAGATTATCCGCATTTCCTGGTTTATTACCAACAAAGTAGCCTGTTTTAGCATTAATCGAGAACAAGTAGGTGCCATCTGGTTTAAACATGTTGTAGTAACCATTACCATTGACAATATTAACACGTTCAAGAATATAGTTGTTTCCTGAAATATTGCCGCGAGCTTGAGCTTTTCCAACAACAGTCTCTAAAACACCAGGAGCAAAGTTCCATGCAGCATTCCCAGAATCTGCAATAGCTGCTTCATTATAAGGAACACGACTGAGATTTCGCTGTAAGCTAGCAGCATCGTAACCAGAAATACCATAGGATGGCGCAGCAGGCGCTGTTTGGGAAGCTTCTTGATTGTTTTGAGATGGCGCTGCAGCTTGGCTCTCTGTTCGAGAAGCAGCTGCGGCTTCTTCAGCGGCTTTTGATGCACTTTCGCTAGCAGCAACACTTGATTGACGACTAGCTTCTGCTTCAACAGCACTACTATCCTTAACACCTTTTAAGTCATCTCTACCTTTTTTTACAGCTTTTTGCAATAAATTATCTAAACTTGCATTACCTGTGTTTAAGGTTCCAACTGATAGATCATCAAAATTAGCATCCACCTTAGGTTTGGCTGAATCAACTAACTCCCCATCGACAATGACTGCCTTGTCAAATTTGGCATTGACAGCTTGAATACCATCAATTTGCTCCTTCAAGTTATCATATTTTTCTTTAGCAGCATCATAAAACTTTGTACCTTCTAGTTTTTTAAGCGCTATTTCTAACTCAGGAAGTTTTCCAAACTCACTATTTTTAAGTTTAACAGCCTTGTCATCGGTAAAGAAACCGTTATACATTTCTCCAAAAGCTTCGTTATCCTTAATAGATTGAGCCGTGGCATGTTTACCAGATGCATCCAACGCTTTGCGGCTACTACTTGAAGTTGTTGAGGAACTTGAAGCAGCCTCTTTTTGATTAAGTTGGTTGACACCATAGCTGATTCCAAAGATACTTAAAAGGAGTAATAACAAACCTAATAAAATAGGTACCTTCCTCTTATAGAAAGGTTTGTCATCCAAGTCACTAGAATCTTTCAAAATAAAATCATCTTCAGGCTCTGTAGAAATATCAGCAACTGCCTCCTGCTCGTCAGCATTGTCATCTACCGGATCTTGTGCCATTATTGCCCCGTCTGCATTTACTTCCGAAGCCGCTAAACCAGGTTCTGAGTCAATCGAGTCCTGTTCAACTTCTGCCCGTTGCTTTTTAATGAAGTCATCTAAAGTCGCCGTATCTAGGTCTTCTAAATTGACTTCTCTAGTTTCAAATTTTTGAGATGCTACTTCATCAGGATGCTGCTTGATATACTTATCTAAGATACTATCTTCGTTGGTTATACCCGCTTTGATTTCAGCATCTTTTCTGACAGCTTCACCAACCGTTAAATCTTTAGCCTTATCAAAGTCTAAATTATCATTTTCTTTGGTCATACAAGTCCTCTCTATTTAGCCTCTTTTCGTTTGACGCGTTGGCCAAAATATTGGTACAAATCGACTTTTAAAGTACCATTATATAATTTTCGTTTTTTATCCGCTAAGCTACCATACTTGGTTTCAAAAGCTTCATCACTGGTCAAAATAAATTTGCTCCAAGTTGTTAATGGCGCGAAGGTTTGACCCATTTCATTATACAAGATGTTGATAGCTTTGTCATCAAGAAGTCGCTCACCGTATGGTGGATTTGAGATGATAACTCCGTTGATTTTATTAGTTTTTAGGTCCTGAAGACGCATTTGTTTCAATTTGATAACATCTGCCAGTCCAGCTTCTTCTGCATTCTTTTTAGCAATATCAATCATACGACCATCAATATCAGAACCAGTGATATCCAGTTCAATATCATAGTTTGCCTTTGATTCTGCTTCATCACGAACCTTTTGGACTAATTCCTTAGATACCCAAGACCAGTCTTCAAAAGCAAATTCTCGGTTAAATCCTGGTGCGATATTCATCCCAATCATCGCTGCTTCTATACAGAATGTCCCAGACCCACAGGTTGGATCAATCAAGGGTTTGTCAGGATACCAATTGCTTAGCATCAGGATAGCTGCTGCCATATTTTCCTTAATAGGAGCACCTCCTTTTTCTACCCGATAACCGCGTTTGAAAAGGCTTGAACCAGTTGTATCGATCATAACAGTAGCCACATCTTTTAGTAAAGAAACTTCAATTTTATATTCAGGTCCGTTCTCTATCAAAGGCACACCTTCTGGACGATGGTAAATTTTTTGAAGTTTTTTGACAACAGCCTTTTTACTGATAGCTTGAACACTTGGCTCGTTATGAAGTTTCGATTTGACACACTTTGCTTTGGAAATCGGAAAAGCTGAACCTAGTGGTAGATAACGATCCCACTCTAAGCCATAAACACCTTGAAATAATTCTTCAAAACTTCTAGCTGGAAATTGCCCAACCACGATTTTAATACGATCCGCAGCACGTAACCATAGATTAGTTTCTACAATAGTCCTGACAGTTCCTTGAAATCTAACCTTGCCATTTTCGACTTGACAGTCGATTCCTAAGTTTCTGATTTCACGTCCCACAACTGCTTCAAGCCCAGCTGCTGCTGTGGCGATCAATTCAAATGTTTCTTTCATTTTTACTTCTTTCACTTTTTTACTGTTAAATAAAAGCTAGCCTAAGCTAGCTAAACCTATTATGTAATTTTCTATAAGCCATGTTTTGTTCAGAAGCTGACTAGGAACCAACTTCCTCGATAATCATCTGTCTACTGCTAAAGCAGTTAAGATAGTTCTGTTCGTCTTCCAGCTATCTCATGCCCCGACCAAAGTTTGGGTTGCTAGCTTGAGGGGTTTACCGCGTTCCACTTTTTAGGTTTCCCTAAAAACTTCGTCACTGTGGCACTTTCAAGGTTACTGAGGCATATCCAGAGGACTTAGCCATTTTACCTGCCGTAACGCATCGTCGACACGTCCCTAGGCTTATTTTTTCGCCTAGCACAAACACTACCGGCATCACAGCCAGTGCTAGCATGGACTTTCCTCATAGTATTCTTATACTACGCGATTATCCGAAAATTACACAGGAATACTCTATTCCGTGATTTGTTTTCCAAAAACTTCCTTTTCTAACCGACTAATACGCTTCAAGATATCAAAATTAGTCACCGGATTGTCCGTACGATTTTGCAAACCACCCACAGCACCTCTCTGCGCCAAATTAACTCCTGCAGTTCGACTAGCCTGTGGTTGAGAAGTGACTTTTTTCAAACGAGCCTTTAGCTGATCATTCTCTGATTGCAATTCCTCAACTAAACTAGCATAGGCCTCGTAGTCTTTGATCACATCGTCTAGAAATTCATCAACTTCGCGCTTATCATAGCCACGCATAGCCGTTTTAAATTCTTTTTCAAAGATTTTTTTGGGGGTATTAATAATACTGGTCATTCTCTCATCTCCAACACTCGTCATTCTACTGATAAAATACGATTAAAATAATCATTCAATCATAAGCTATGATACAGAATTTAAACACAAAAAGCAAGTATTTTCCACCCATATCAGGGGATTTGTTATTCATTTTCCATAGCAATGTCATTTAAGTCATCAAATCGTAACTGAGTGACTTTATAATCCGATTTCCGCATCATGTGGTATAAGTATTTTAAATTTGTCTCATGGTCACTATCGTAAAATAAATAAGCTTCATCGGTATTGGCAAGTAAAAATTGATGATATTGCTTGAATTGACCAGGATTGTCGTAAGCATCGAAACTATATTTAACAAAGTCAACTTGTTTAAAGGCCGATAATTTCATCTGATTAGCTTCGTTCCAATTGTCACCTTGATTGGCAAAACAAAATATGGTGGCTAGCTTCAAATCATAATCTTCCTTCAATTCTTTAGCAACTTCTAAAACCCAATACTCAAACCCTAACTCACCTGTAAAAATAAGCCACTTCAATCCTTCTGAACAAAATCGCTCCAAGTCTCGTCTAATGGCTTTTTTGATGACGGCAATACGTTCATCATTTTCCTTAAAAATTCCTAAATCAAAACTGCGATAACCAGCCACTAAAAGAGTGGTCATAATTTTGTTGTCCTCTCAAAAATATGATATAATGATACGTGTTTATCTTACCATTATTTAAAAGATTTTAGGAGAAATATGGTTAACTATCCTCATAGGATTTCTCAAAAAACACGACACTTACCTTCTTCGAAAAAGGAATCCAATATTAATTTTGCCAATCGAGGGATGTCTTTTGAAACCGCTATCAACGCAACCAATGACTATTACTTAACACATGGTGTTGCTGTTATCCATAAGAAACCAACACCGGTCCAGATTGTTAAGGTTGATTATCCCAAAAGAAGTCGAGCAAAAATTGTCGAAGCGTATTTTAGGCAAGCATCAACAACAGATTATTCTGGTGTTTATAAGGGTCATTACATTGACTTTGAAGCTAAAGAAACTAGACAAAAGACAGCCATGCCTTTGAAAAATTTCCATGATCATCAGATTAATCATATGAAGAATGTCATCGACCAGAAAGGGATTTGTTTTGTGTTGATGCATTTCTCAACATTAAAAGAAACCTATTATTTACCTGCCAGTCACTTGATCGCATTTTATCAGGCTGAAGGAGGTAAACGATCCATGCCATTAGATTATATTCAAAAACATGGCTATGCTATTAAACTATCAACTTTCCCTCAAGTTCCTTATCTTGACATTATTGAACAAAATTTTTTAGGCGGAATCTAGAATGAATAACATTTCAAAAATTGCTAAGTATATCCTATTAGGGATTGCTGGCCTTGCTATCTCAGGAGTTGTCATTGGAGGTCTTCTATTCATCTTCTATGCGAGCACAGCTCCAAAACTATCTGAAGCTAAGTTAAAATCCACTACATCTAGCCTCATTTACGATAGCGACAACAATCTCATTGCCGACTTAGGAGCCGAGAAGCGTGAGAACGTTACAGCCGACAATATTCCTGTTGAGCTGGTCAATGCGATCACTTCTATCGAAGACCATCGTTTCTTCGCGCACCGTGGTATCGACATCTATCGGATTATGGGGGCCGCTTGGAATAACTTAACGAGTAATACAACCCAAGGGGGGTCAACCCTTGACCAACAATTGATTAAACTTGCTTATTTTTCAACCAATAAGTCTGACCAAAACCTTAAGCGCAAAGCTCAAGAAGGTTGGCTGGCCTACAAGATGGAGAAAGAATACACCAAGGAAGAAATTCTAACCTTCTATATCAACAAAGTTTATATGGGAAATGGTAACTATGGTATGCTAACAGCCGCTAAGTCGTATTTTGGCAAGGACTTAAAAGACCTATCCATCGCCCAGGTTGCTTTGTTGGCTGGTATTCCACAGGCACCAAGCCAGTACGACCCTTATATCAATCCTGAAATGGCCAAACAACGGCGAGATACAGTTCTTTCAGAAATGTACGAGTTGAAAAAAATCGATAAAGAACAGTATGATACAGCGATTGCAACTCCTGTAAATGATGGTTTGCAAACCTTGAAAAAAGAGGCCAGTTATGAACCATACTATGACAACTACCTCAAAGAAGTTATTTCACAGGTAAAAGAAAAAACAGGTAAAGACGTCTACACAGCTGGCTTAAAAGTCTACACCAATATTAATTCTGATTTCCAAAAATTCCTCTGGGATATTTACAATTCAGATACTTATGTCTACTATCCAGATGAGAAATTCCAAGTAGCATCTACCGTTATGGATGTTACCAATGGTGCGGTCGTTGCCCAGTTAGGCGGACGACATCAAAGTAATGTATCTCTAGGAAGTAATCAAGCTGTGCTGACTGATCGCGATTGGGGTTCAACGATGAAACCTGTCACGGATTATGCTCCAGCTATTGAGAACGGTGTTTACTCAGCTACTTCTGCCAATACTCAAGATTCCTACTACACATGGCCTGGTACTGACCAACAAGTCTATAACTGGGATCGTAAATATAATGGGAATATGACCATTCAACGTGCCATTCAGGAATCACGTAACGTACCTGCCATCAAGGCTCTCGAAGAGGTTGGATTAAAAAATTCGTTGAACTTTTTGAAAGGCCTTGGAATCAATTATCCTGAACTACATTATTCTAACGCGATTTCAAGTAATACAAGCAGTTCTGACCAAAAATATGGTGCTAGCAGTGAGAAAATGGCTGCTGCTTACTCTGCATTTGCTAACGGTGGGACTTATTACGAACCAATGTACATCAATCGCATTGAGTTTAATGATGGAACCAAAGAAGATTACACAGCACCTGGTAAACGCGCTATGAAAGCTACTACAGCCTATATGATGACTGATATGATGAAATCAGTTCTTTCATATGGTACAGGAACTAACGCCGCCATCAGCGGCTTATACCAAGCTGGTAAAACAGGAACTTCATCATACTCAGATGATGAGTTAGCCAAAATTGAAGCAGAAACAGGTATTTATAATAGCGCTGTGGGGACAATGGCACCTGATGAAACATTTGTCGGGTATACCAGTCAATATGCTATGGCTGTTTGGACTGGTTATAAAAATCGTTCTATCCCTCTTTATGGAGGTATGCTTAATATAGCCACAGACGTCTATAAGACGATGATGTCCTATATCACCGGCGGTTACAGTGAAGACTGGCTCATGCCCGATGGTTTGTACCGTAACGGTAGTTATGTTTATCTAAATAGCTACACTGGACGTCGAAACTATTATTCTAATCCGTACGGAACTAGCGGTAACGGCTTTGGTACCAATGGTAACACCACAGAAGGAAATAATTCTAATAATACTGGAAATACTTCTGAAAATGACTCAACATCCAATAGTTCATCGGCAGGACCCTCTCAAGATACTAGCAATACGCCTTCACCAAACACTGAGCAATCAAACACGATCCAAGGTAATGGTCAAGAAAACAGCAATAGCAACAATGATGGCAACAATCAACCAGCTGCTGGCGGAAATGGAAACTAACAAAAAATACTAGATCAATTGGTCTAGTATTTTTTTAATCTAACAACTGCTTATTCCCGAAATAAAAGGCGTCTCTGTCTACAGCGACATTTCAAAAGATTAGCTAGTGTCCTACTTAACTTGCCAAAAGAGGTTGTCATCATCTAAGATGCCAAAAACGAGCAGCTATTACAGTTATCATAGCACAATGACTAACAAAGCCAACTGTCTTCGATAGTGTAGCATCTCAATGATGACACTTTGCCAGTAGGTTGGACCTGATTTCCCTAACGCTGACATAGCAATGGTTATTTTAGAAACCTACTAGGCCCAAAGCTTTTGAGAAATCATTTAGCACAAAATTAGTGTCCTTGTTCACGCCGTGGTTAGTTTGGAATAAGTTTAGCATAACGCTCAAGAATCATCGATTGGTGGTTGGTGACATAATCATAGTCCTCTTTAATAGTTTTAATGTTTTCCAAGGGTTTCATACTTGGATTCAGTTTGGCTTCCTTGTGAATAGGGCGGTTGGTAGTTAGTTTTCCTAAAGCATCCTGTGCTTCTTTGGATACCATAAAATCGATAAACAATTTAGCATTTTCAAGATTCGTGGCTCCTTTTAAAATCGCCATTGAAGACGGCGCAAAGACAGTTCCTTCCTTGGGATAAACAAGTCTCACGTTAGCAGCATTTTCTACTAATTTCAAACTGGGCGCCTCGTAAGTCAAGCCAACTGCCATCTTCCCATCAACGACCGACTGATAAACAGCCGAAGAACTTGTTGGAGAAACCTTGCCATAGTTATCAGTTAATTTCTTAACAAATGACCATGCCGACTCACTTTCATAACCACCTTTAGCCACTAGCATACTCGTCAATTGAGACAAAGCGCTGGACGAGCTTCTTGGATCAGCGTAAGCAATTTTACCTTTTAATTCGGGATTAAGTAAGTCTTGATAGCTTTCAATAGTCATATCCTTGGTTAAATCTTTATTCACTAATAAGACATTGCCATTAATCGTATAAGCCGTTGCTATCGTACTCGAGTCTCTATAATCTTCTAATAATTTAGCTACTGCTTTTGATCGGTAAGGTAAAAACAAGTCTTCATTATTGGTAAATTGCGTATAAATACCTCCAAAAAAAACATCTGGTGTTTTTTCAAAACCTTGTCGGATCTGACTCATCAACTCTCCCGTCCCATTTTCAATAAGCTCGACATTAATGCCATACTTTTTTTCAAAAGCTGGAATCATTTCTCGCAGCAATGTCGGACTATTAGGAGAGTATATGGTAAGAGTTGATGATTTCGTATAGCTTTTTGATGACAAATAGCTGTTTTGGACGAAGAAAACTCCCAGTAACAGCAGTAAGGTAACTATGCTGATTAGCTTAACAAGCACTCTTGGTCTACGCAAGCTACGCCTCCCTTCCTCTATTGTTATACAGTGTGTCGTTTCTTAAATTGATTGACGGTCATACCGACGTATTTTTTAAAAACACGATCGAAATAGCGGTAATCATTATAACCGACCTCTTCTCCCAATTGGTAAACCAATTTATCAGGCTGGTCCATCAATAGTTGAATGGCTAGACTAATACGATACTGATTGATGTAGTCGTTAATCGTCGTCTGTAAATATTTTTTGATCATATTATATAAATAACTTTCACTATAGCCAATATCATGAGCCATTTGCGCAATCGTTATTTTTTCTTGATAGTGTTGATGAATCCACGCGACAACCAATTCAACAGCTTCAGGCATATTATCTGTTAATACAGGGAGATCAACATAGCTTTGACTAATTGTTTGACTAGTGACTTTCTCTCTTTCTCGTAATTGAGACATAATTTTCTTAAGACAACTGAACAAGGCTTCTTTATCTAAAGGCTTCGTCAAAAATTCAACCGCCCCATAATGGAGCGCTTCTCTAGCGTTACTGAAGTCAGCATAGCCAGATAAGATAATCTTTTCATAGGTAAGGTCTCTTGTGGCTTCGAACATCTCAAAAGCAGACATGATCGGCATATTGATATCCGTTAACACAATATCAGGCTTCAATTGATGGATTTGCTTCACACCTTCTTGGCCGTCTTTTGCTTCCCCAACCACAATAATTCCCAAACTTTCGTAATCAAGTGCATACCTGAGCCACTTTCGAATGAGATGCTCATCTTCTACGATTAATAATTTATACACCATTATCCTCCCTTACTTTAAATGTGATCCCAAAGCCAAGGCCTGTACGATTGAATTGAAGCTCAACATCATGAAATTGGTGAACCAAGCGACGATAGGAGTTAATAACCCCATGATGACTATCCATTGTCTGTAAATTAGCCAAGACTTGTTGCTGGCGCGCTTCACTAATCCCTGGCCCATTATCCTCTACGCTCAACCACAGATAACCCGCTTCTTTTTTGACATGGATGTGAATCACTAGGTCATGGCGGTAACGGTAGCCGTATTTGATGCTATTTTCCACAAGAGGCAATAGTACTAATTTAGGAATCCTTATCTCCTTGATATTATCATCATAAGTCAGCTGATAATCCAGCTCTTCAAAACGGACTTGATTGATTTGCAAATAAGACTCCACAATGGCTAGGTCATTAGCAATTGTTTCTTGTTGGTGGTCATGGTTAAGGCTATAACGCAACAATCTCGTTAAGCGAAGAACAATCGTTTCAGTCAACTTAGGATCAAATTGACTGGTGATTAAAATGGTTTCCAAGGTATTATAGAGGAAATGGGGATGAAATTGCGCTTCTAGCATACGCCTTTCAAAGGTTTGTCTTTCCTTTTCCAATAGCAAAGCCTTTCGACTCAATTGATAGAGGCGCTGGATCATCTGATTCATCTGAGCTGCCAAATAGCTAAACTCGTCCTCTGTCTTTAAGTCAATGCTTCTCTTTTCACCTTTTGAAACCGCCTCCATCTCTGACACCAACGTTTCAATCGCTACCGAATTTTTAGTCGCAATCTTATCTCCTAATTGTTTCGATTGCCATAACAAAACAGCAAAAATACTGGCTGATAGGCACAGGGCAAATATCAACATTGCTGTTATAGGTAGCAATTGCCGATAAACAGTGACTGTCATGGCAGGTGCCAAGGAAGAGGTTTGACTCAGATAGGCTTTTTGCTTAGAAAAGATTAACCGCTTAGTCAGGATTGTTTCATCAACCTTTCCTAAACTACCCATCATAAAACTGTCACTATTACTCAAAAATGGCGACTGATACTCATCAAAAATAAGGTATCGAGAATCTAATGACTTTAACAACGTCAAAAAATCATTTCCATTTATTAATAGGACCGAATAACCGACTAACCGATTCCTTGCCTTGATCGCAGCAATCATCGCAAGATAGTGGTTTCCCTCTCCATCTATAATAACCGTAGACTTGATAGGGGTATCACTACTTTGTTTCATCACCAATTTCAATTGTAGTGACTGAGCTAAAGGTGTTAACTGATTATCTGTCATCAGCTGAAGATCTTGCTCAGCATTGAAAACAAGTAGATTTGATCGAACGGTCATCGAAGACCGTGCACTATAGAAATCACGATAAACATCTCGTTCGACTGGTTTATCGGAAAGGTATTGTTGGATAGCCCCTTGACTAAGATCTCGCAGCAAACGCTCGTGATGCGTCACAAACTTGTTATATGTTTTTGAGATGAGTCTAGAATCACGATAAATGCCATATTGTTGTGGGACCAGCGCAAAAAATGAAAACAAAGCAATTAAAAGCCCCGATAGCAATAGTGCCTGACGCGAAAAATGCTTAACGATGTCTTCTTGTAACGTCAGTTTAAACTTTTCTTCCATAAATTTTCCACCTTAGTCTGAAACGCTTCCATATTCATTATAGCAAATTGGTAGTGAAATGGTGAACCACCTTTTCCTGCTGTATCCCCTTTGCTTTCATGGCTATTTTCTACTCAAGTCAGATAAGCCACCGCCTATAACTACTCTTTCCATCACTTCTTAAACATCACTTTGGCTGATAGGCATCGATATCACCTTAAATGTTTATTAAATGAGATGACCTAGTCTTTACTGATTCTCTAACAAAGGGCCGTCTACCCTGAAAAGTCTCTCGTTATGTTTTCTTAGTTGATATGATGCTATTTTATCCAGAGAAAAACGTTTGAGACCAAAACCCCAAACGTTTACCATATTAAATTAGCAAATACCAAGTAAGCCTAGAGCAATACCAAGTAACATAATACCGAACATAATCCAGTTGATATTAACCTTTTTACGAAGTAACCAAAAGGCACCAAATGTTACTATTAACGGCACAATCCCCACAAATAATTGGTCAAGATAAGTTTGAATTTCAGCCGCTTCCTTAGCACCTTTAGCTGAGACTGTCAAAATGGTTTTAAATTTAACACTGGAAGCCGTCATCGATCCAACCATCATCAAACCTAACATGCTTGAAGTTTTAGTGACAATTTTCATACCGCCAGATTCGTATAATTTCTTAATGAAATTAGCTCCAACAGAATAACCACTATAAAGACTGTAATAATGCACTAAGAAGGCGGGAACATTGTAAAGAAGTAGGAAAATAACAGCTCCCATAGCAGAACCTGTGCTAGCTATAGAAATTCCGATCCCTGCAGCTATGACACGTAGAATTCCCCAGAAAAAGGAATCACCAACACCTGAGATAGGGCCCATAAGAGAAGCTTTGACAGCTGTAATAGAACTAGGGTCAAAGTTAGGATCTTCACTATTTTTCTTTTCCATGGAAGCTACCAAACCCATAATGAAATTATTGATATGCATGGTAGCATTAAACCAAGTTGTATGGCGGATGATAGCTTCGGCTTTTTCTTTATCCGTTTTGTAAAAACGGTTAATTACGGGTAACAAGGTATAGATAACACCGATAGCATGGTATTGAGTCGCACCTGTACGACTGGCATTCATCGTCCATGAGCGCCAAAAGACTGATCGCAACATTTTTCTCTCTTCAACGGTTAGATTTTCTTGAGATTTCATGCAAAAAAGTCCTCCTCTTCAGCTTCTTTTGAATCGTAAGTGGTAGTAACTTGGTTAGCTCCGCGGGCAATAGCATCAAGTTCTAGGTCGCGTTGCGAGACTAGCACACAGATAATCACACCCAGTACAGCCACAGCTACCGCAGGCAATTGTAAATAAGCGGTTAAAATAAAGCCTAATAGGTAAAAGACAGCTAGTTTATTGGACCAAAGTAACTTCATCAACATGGCAAAACCAACTGCAGGAAGCAAGCCACCAGCTGCACTCAAGCCATTCATCAATGGTTGAGGAATATTTTCAACAAAACTATTAACAGGTCCACTTCCCACTAAAATACCGATAAAGGAAATCATAGCGATAATCAAATAATAGATAATCCATGTTCCATAATGGAGACCAACTAAAGCCCGCTGATTATTTTCTGCTGCTGCTTTATCGACCATTGGTGCAAAAATATTCATGAAAACATTCTTCAAAAACATAACAACAAAAGCCGCTAGCATACCGATAGGGACAGCTAAGGTCATCGCTGCTTTTTGGTCAATATTGGAAACAATGGCAAAAGTTGTCGCCATGGCTGTTGCTGTTACAGGCTCTGCAGCAATAACACCACCAATATTAACATTTCCAAGGAACAGTGCTTCCAAAGAGGCACCGAGTAAAATACCAGTCTTCATATCACCTAAAAGCAAGCCTGTCACCAAACCAACAACAAGCGGACGCTCCATCATACTCTGACCTGTTAAATAGTTCCCCCCAAAACAGATTAAAACAGCTAAGGCTGCCATAGTTGCAGGTATTAACATATATTACTAACCTCTCTTTCTAGTCTAGCAATTGTGCTAAACTGACTTTAGTATTTGTCGGTAAAATCTGATTATAAGAGTCTACATGAGATAAGCTAACCAATTCCTTAGCTGCCTCAAGTTCATCTGGATTCAACAATAAACTAGAAGCTAATTTTACTTTTGAAGCAGGATCAGACTTATCAAAACGGCCTACATTCGCTACATTCACCGTCTCTACGCTTGGTACTTTTTTAGCAATTTCAGTCGCATCTCTGATAGTGTTGACTATTACAAAAATACGTTTGTCTTTGGCACGCGGGTCATTGAAAACAGCGATAGCGTCTTCTACTGAGCGAATAAGCAATTTCATCCCATTTGGAACTGCCATCTTCAGAGTCATTTGGGTAATTTCATTTGTTGCTGCTTCATCATTAGCAACCACTAATAGTGGAGCGTTCAATTCCTTGGTCCAGACAACTGCAACTTGTCCATGAATGAGACGATCATCTACGCGAATTTGTGTAATCATTTTCTTCTCCTCGTTTTAGTATTAGTCAAAAAAATCAGCTTCGTCATTGTTATTCAACGCTAAATCAACAGCCGTCACTTGTGATTCTGCAATGACTTGATGAATGTCTTCCAACGTCAGTGCTTCATCTGGTTTAGCATAGGCTAATGACAAAATAGTGGCTAGGTTTATATTTGAGATTAAAAAGACATTGTCTTTAGGGTTATCCATCAATGTTTGAACCACTTTTTGGTTCACGCTTCCCCCTAGTAAGTCAGTAAAAATAAGCCCTTGTTCATCTTCATGTAGTTGATTAACAAATCCTACTAAAATGTCAGTATAGTCGCTATCATCTACATAGGCATCAATAACCGTAAATTCTTCACCGCGTCCCGTCAATATCTGCAGTGAATGTTGAAGACCACTGGCTAAATGACCATGGCTTGCGATTAAATAACGTCGTTTCATAGCTTCCTCCTTCTAAAAAACAATTCTAGACTCTTTGTGAGATGTATTAATATGCCTTTATTGTAACAGATGTAAGCGTTTTTACCATGACCAATCCTTGATGAAATGTGGACTATTCTCCACAAAGACTCTTATTCTATATTTTTAGTCATTTCAAATACCGCCGTCAATCGTCCCAACAATGATGCTAAAAAAACCAGAATCTGCTATCTTCTGACGCTTACTCTTAGCAACTTTTGAGTTAAGGTGATAATTAATGTTAAGACTTAGCATTTCCGTCTCTAAAGCCAGTCACTCGCAACAAGCAGTTTCCTTTTCTAAGGAAACCACTGCAAACAACCAATCACCAAAAGACTACTCGGATCTCATCTCATCAGATACTCAATGAAAATAAAAAAAGAGACTAGGCAAGACCGATGCAGATAGAACTAACGTTCATCAAATTAAGCCAATAAGGTAGGCTTTTGATTTTTGAAGGTATAAGCTTCAGATAGTCTGCCAACATTAACAAAGAAGCAAAAAAAAGACAATGACTTTAGTTAAGCACTGCCTTATTTTTTCTTTGGAAAGTCGTATTAAGCTTAAGAAAAAGTAAAAAGAGCCCTTTATCAACACTGCCACACTCAACTAGAAAATCCGAAAACCATTCTATCACGATGAGTAAGAACTAGAAATACAAACCCTTTACGACTTAGGCTATCTTTCTGTCCTATTAGAGGATGCTATTTTATAACTTTGTCTAACGATTAGTTTTGGAACGAGCAAGGTAGTTACCACCTAGATGGACTTTACTCAATTCTTTTAATTTGCCTGAATCTTGAAGTTTTTCTAAAGCACCATTAAAAGATTTTTGTAGGGCTTTTTGATCATCTGCAAAAATAATATAATTATTTGGATTATCTTTACTCTTAATGTCAGTGACGTGTAAATCCAAGCTTTTCTGTTTTATAATCGTTTCAACTGATATTTTATCGAAGATTAAGTAGTCAAATTCGCCATTTTCCAAATCCAGTAACCTTTTAGAGACATCCTCACCAGAATAATCAATTGTTGAAGGATTATCCTTGTGCTTCTTATTCCAATCTGACACTAATTTAGCTGTTGACGTCCCTGTATCATCTTGTGTTGTTAATCCACCAATATGATTGAGTTGATTCACTTTGGCATTATTGGGACTCACAAGAACTAATGGATTGGTTGCAATCGGTTTAGAATAAAGATACTTATCCGCACGCTCTTTGGTATAACTTAAGTTATTAGCTGCGACTTGGTAATGGCCACTGTCTAAACCAACAAAGATACTTTCCCAACTGGTCTTCTTATAGGTAAAACGATAGTCATCCATCAACTTGTCTGCCGCTTTTAAAACCTCAATATCATATCCCGTCAGCTGTCCTTTCTTTTCAAAAGAAAACGGACGAATATCTCCCGCTGTTGCTACCACTACCTCTTTCTCCTTGGCCTGTGCTAGGGGCGATATGACTAAACCAGTCACAATCGTTAAGCCTAAAAATAGCTTCTTCATAGACAATCTCCATTTCTGTTATTATCATAGGTTTAGTTGATATCATAACAAAGTTCGAAGCAAGTGACTAATGCTTATTTGTTATGATAAGTTATCAAAAAGAGTTATAACCAAAAAAGAAATCTAGAACTCTCAAGATACCAATCATTCTTCTAGACGGTTGAGACATTGACCATCTACCGTAAATTGGAACAAGAAAAGGACTAAAATGTTACAAAAAAGCATTGCCATTAGGCAACACTTTTCTATCTTGTTTTATGAAAATCTAGTGGACACGCCCTACTAATAGCATATCGGAGCTGTCCTATTTTTTGATTCACTTTACGATAAGAGTTGATTATAGAAAAACAAACTCTTAGAACGGTTGACTTAGGGCTTCTTTATGAGGATTTTCCTCCAAATAAAAAAGTTGAAGAAAAAGCTTTTTTCGAGCATTTTCTTCAACTTGAAAGGCTCAAGCATTCTTCTTTTATTAGAAATCTGCCACATTGTGGTAAACTTTTTGAACATCGTCGTCATCTTCAAGAGCATCCACGAGTTTTTCGAATGTTGCTAACTCTTCCCCCTCAAGCACTACTTCAGATTGTGGAATCATCTCAAGCTCTGTTACTTGGAATTCTTCAACACCTGATTGGCGAAGGGCTTCAAGTCCTTTGTGAAGATCAGTTGGCGCTGTGTAAACAGTGATGGTTCCTTCATGTTCTTCCACATCATCCACTTCGACATCAGCTTCTAGTAACTGCTCAAATACTGCGTCAGCATCATTACCAGCAAAAACGATAACACCTTTTTTATCGAACATATATGAAACAGAACCAGCAGCACCCATGTTGCCACCATTTTTACCGTATGCTGCACGAACATTAGCTGCCGTACGATTAACATTTGAGGTCAAAGTATCAACGATAATCATAGAACCGTTAGGTCCAAAACCTTCGTAACGACCTTCTACGAACGTTTCATCAGTGTTACCTTTGGCTTTATCAATCGCTTTATCAATTACGTGTTTTGGTACTTGCGCCTGCTTAGCGCGGTCGATAACGAACTTCAATGCTGAGTTAGTCTCAGGATCTGGATCGCCTTGCTTAGCGGCTACGTAAATTTCAACACCAAATTTAGCATAAACCTTAGATGTTGCACCATCTTTAGCTGTTTTCTTTGCAACAATATTTGCCCACTTACGTCCCATGGGATTCACCTCGTATATTTGTTATGATTTTGGTTTAAAATAAGAACCAATGACTTTATTATTATAGCACTTTGGCAGGATTTCGTAAAATTTCACTGGGATCAATGATTAGATTTAATTCCAAGTGGAATTCTTCCAAAATTCTGTTCCTTGAGTTCAGGATGCCCTAGTTGATAGATAGCATCTGCTCTTTGAGTGGTTTCATCCCAAGTTTTAACCCCAATACGACTGACAATATCCACAGACTTTTTCACACTTTTCAAGTGTTCCTGTCCTTGTTGGGAAAATCCTAAAAGCCGAATAGCTTCTGGTAATGGTTTTTCCACAGCATTAACTAAAATGTATGTTAACACCCGTCTAACCCTAGCCTTGGTAAACCGTTTTGTCGATACCTTATCCACAAGGTCTTCGAGAGACGAAGCTGATTTGATAGCTGATCGTATCCGACTAGCCAATTCATCATTAACTTGAAAGACTTTAGTCAAATCAGGATGCGTCAACATTTGGTATGTCAACAACTGAAAATAGTTATCCCAAGAAACTTGTGGACAAGCCTGTAATAGTTTATAATTTGGTACTGACTTTTCCACAAAGTCATAGTCATTTCTGTGCAGACGGATAGCTGTTGCTGATGCGATAGATTCCTTTTTACTTTCTGAATGAAAACCTGCTCCAAGGCGTTTGATAGGCTGTAAACTCATCCCTCTAATGGCACAAGCCTTGGTATAAGCCAATCCCAGAATGTGATTTGGCGTATTTCCCGTAAAAGAAATGCCCGTAAAAGCCTCCCACATCTGTTGGCTTTTTTGAGGATAAGTCAGATGATCTGGCAAGGAGGCAAGATAAGCCTGTATGTCCTTTTGCTTTGTCACATAAATCTCAGCCATATGATTATAGTCAATCAGTTCTTCCGTACCAAAAGCTAGCTGGTCAACCCCCAACTGCGATAGAATGTTCACTGCCCCTTTCGCAAAATAATCGGCAGATTGGACAGACACTAAAAAGGGTAACTCAACAACTAGATCTGCTCCATTTTCCAAAGCCATCTCGGCTCTGGTCCACTTATCCACAAGAGCAGGTTCGCCACGCTGCATGAAATTTCCAGACATAGCTACTATCTTAAGACCTTTGGCTTGTCGCAATAAGTATTTGTGCCCATTGTGGAAAGGATTAAATTCAGCGATAATACCGGTAACTACCATGATAACCTCACTATTTTTGAGCTACGAAAAACCATCTCTTACTCGTTTCCGTCGGTTCTTTATCTTCAAAGTCAGCGTAGAGTTTGAAGGATTTAAAGCCAGCTTGTTCAAGGAGGATATCGTAAGTCAAAATATCATAAGTACGTTCTTCGTGGACTTCGTCAAAGCGTGTGAAACGACCATCTTCATCTTGGATAAAGAAGGTTAACTCGTGAACCACCGAATGAGGCGCTTCATCTTCAAAAGAGTCCCAAACCATGGCAAATTCTTCCGCATTTTCATGGTAAGAATAACCTGGAAAAACCTCATCTATTTGATAGGTTGAGTGGACATCAAAGATAAAGACACCGTCATCATTCAAGCAATCGTAAACCTGCTTAAAGACATCTCCAACATCAACTTCGTCCTGCATATAACAGATAGAATCTGAATAACACGTCACAAAATCAAACATACCAGCCTTTGATAAATCTAACATATTGCCTTGTTGAAAAGCAATATGTTGCTTAGCTGACAGAGCACGTTTTTGAGCAATATCCAACATCTCTTGACTCAAATCTAAGCCAGTAACATCAAACCCAGCTTGTGAGAAACGAACAGACTGAATGCCAGTTCCACAGGCCAACTCTAGTAATTTCTTTCGATGTTTAGATTTGGGTAAATGACGCAGTGAAAAATCTGTCCACAAATCATATAAAGAATCATCCATGATGGCATCGTAAACCGATGCAAAGGTCTCGTAGTTTTTAATCATGATACAAAGCGCAGCTAGGACAGCATTTATGCTGCCAAGAGTCTTTAACAAGCCTTCAGATCGACTAAAAAGACAAGCTACTTTTCCTTTCTATTCTCAAAAACCTTGCTTTTTAGCAAGGTTTATTTTTTATAGTTTATGCAAGATATTCTGCGACATCCACTTCTGGTGCTTCATGCCACAGTTTTTCAAGGTTGTAGTGGAATCGTTCATCTTCTGAGAAAATGTGAACCACAATATCGTTAAGGTCCAAGAGAACCCATCCCGTCTTACTATCGCCTTCGATGTGACTAGGGTCTCCACCAGCCTCTTTAACTTTCTCACGGACGTTATCCGCAATAGCCTCTAGTTGACGGCTGTTAGTTGAGCTAACAATAACGAAATAGTCCGTCACACTGGTCAATTCAGCTAAGTCAAGGACGAGAATATCTTCTCCTCGTTTTTCATCAGCTGCTTTGACTACCAATTCAAGTAATTCTGTTTTGTTCATTCTTTATTAAACTTCCTTCATATACTTCACAAAACTGTTGTAAGTTTCGATGGTTTTTGGGTAAATAGGCTGCGCTTTTTGAGCCAGAAAGGCTACGGTATTAATCGTTTCGTAAGCCACTGCTTGATCAAGATTCTGCTGTGCAATTTCACGGGCTTTTGCAACCAAAGGAAAATCACGATTGTGTTCAATATAATCAGCCACATAAACAATTTTATCCAAGGTTGTCATTTCTGCATCGCCAATGGTGTGAATTTCAATGGCACGCAAAACATCTGGATCTGTTAACCCAAGCTCTTCTTGGATTTTATAGATGCCAACCACACCATGCCAGATATTATTATTCCACTGTTTTAAATCAGGGTCCAAGTGATGTCTATCAATCAGCTGTAAAAACTCCTGGTCAGAACTTTCCTTGGCGTAATCATGTAGTAACCCTGCCAAGCCCGCTTTAACTTCATCGTAGTTGTTTAAACGAGCTAGATTGATCGCTGCTTGCTCTACTCCTAAGACGTGCGCAAAGCGTTTGGCACTCATAACTGACTGCAGCTTTTCCAACAGCTGGTCTCTGCTATAAGTTGTGTAGGATTGGTAACTCATTGGTAAAGTCCTTCTTCTTTGATATAATCCAAGACTGGCTTTGGAAGGAGATAATTAGGCTGACGACCTTTTTTGATGTAATCGCGAATCATGCTTGAGGAAATATCCAAGAGTGGAACGTCAACCCAGATGACTGGATAGGAGGTTCCTGCCTTGTATTTAGGACGTTGAACACCAACAAACTGAACCATTTGGACCAGTTCATCAATTTTATGCCATTTTGGCAAATAATCAACCATATCGGCACCAATAATAAAGTAGTAATCCACATCAGGATTCTTCTCAATAAGAAGCGCCATCGTTTCATAAGTATATGAAATGCCCTTGCGTTCGAGTTCAATGGTTTCAATAGCTAAACCTTGAACATCTTGAATGGCCAATTCCAACATTTTAAGCCGATGCTTCTCATCAATAGTTTCTTTATGATCTACATGTGGTGGCTCAAACTCAGGCATGAGATAAACTTGATCCAATCCTAGTTGTTGACGAACCTGGTCTGCGACTACTAAGTGAGCATTATGAACAGGGTTAAAGTTTCCCCCTAAAATACCGACTTGCTTGCGGTCAGTTTCTTTTTTCTCTTCTTCTAGCTCCACTTTGGTAAAGGGAGTTAAGAGCTCAATGGGCATAGCTACTCCTTACACGATACGATTGATTGTTTATGTTGTTTAGTTTGATTTTAAGGCTTTTACTTTTGGTGAGAGTTTACGATTTTCCTTTTTGGCTGATTCTTTAAAGAGAATTAAGATGCGGCCAATTTTTAAAACGGTATCACAGCCGATTTCATCTTCTAATGTTTCAGCGACATCATGAATATCTTCATCAGTATTTTGAAGAAGTGTTACTTTAATCAATTCACGCGCATCCAAAGCCTGACGAACACTGGTTTTAATGTGGTCATTGAGACCGTTTTTTCCAATTTGAATAATGGGCTTTAGAGAATGCGCTTCTGATTTCAAGAAGGCACGTTGTTTACTTGTTAGTGACATAAAATCTTTCTTTTTCTATTATTAAATCAAAGCTTTTCGGACCAGCACTGATACACCTTCTGGTGCCCAAGCGGCGACGACTGTCGGATTTTCTTGAGTCGTGTTGACACGAATCCAGCCAAGCCCCGAAAAGACAATATCCGTTTTGTCTTTGACAGTGAACTCATGGCGAACTAATTTTGGAAAATCAGCTTTTTCCTTGTTAGATGGTGGCGTCAAGAGACTTCCTGCGTGCTTTTCATAAAAAGCATCTGCTCCATCTAATTTGGTACGGTGTAGTTCTAAATTATTATCGAAATAAGCAGTAAAACCTTGCTTTTGACCTGAAACAAAGTCAAAACGTCCCAAACCACCTAAAAAGAGGGTTTGCTCTGAATTCAGCTGATAGGTTTTAGGTTTGATTTCCTTTTTGGGGCTGATATATTTAAGGTTTTTAGCTGTCAGGTAATGCGCCATTTGATGACGATGAATAATCCCTGGCGTATCATAGATGTAGGAACCATCGTCAAGCGGAATTTCAATCTTATCAAGCGTTGTCCCTGGGAAGCGTGAGGTAGTAATCACATCTTTGTCACCAGTAATTTCTTGAATAATAGCATTGATGAGGGTTGATTTACCGACATTGGTTACTCCAACCACAAAAACATCGCGTCCGCGGCGATATTTTTCGATGGCAGCAATCAACTCGCGAATAGCTGTTTTGTTTTGTGCACTCGTTAAAATAGTATCAACAGGTCTAAAACCTTCTTCATGAGCTCTTTCAGTCAGCCATTGTGTCACCTTAGCATCTTTAACTGACTTAGGTAAAATATCTTTTTTATTCCCAACAAGAAGAACATCATTTCCCGATACAAATCGAGGCAGGCCAGGAATCACAGAACCATTAAAGTCAAAAATATCTATGACATTGACAACCAAGGCATCGCTATCACCGACTTCATGTAAGAGTTTTAAAAACTCGTCATCCGAAATATTGACATCAACTATTTCATTATAATGACGTAATCTGAAACAACGTTGACAATAGAGTTCACCTGTTTCAAGTCCTTTTTCTAGAGCGCTTTTAGGAGTAAATCCTGCTTTTTCTTTATTCTGCGTTTGGATAATGGCGCCACAGCCAATACATATTAATTCTTCCATTAAATTCCTTTTTGATAGATCATTTTACCGTATTTTTCTTCCAATCTTGCCCAGACACGGCGTTCTCTCGCACGATTGATTTTTGTATTCCAAGCATCAGATGATACGATTGGTTTCACCAAAATAGAACGGATACCTGCGCGATGGGCTGCTCGAATATCTGTCATCAATTGATCACCAACCATAACAACTTCTGATTTATCAAAGCCATAGCGCCCAATAGCAATATCAATGCCACGTGTAAATGGCTTCAAGGCCCGACTAACAAAGTCAACACCAAACCGTTCCACTGCTTGCTTAACACGCGCGTGATTGTTATTTGACACCACAACCACTGGAATATCCGCCTGAGTCATTTCATCCAACCAAGCTCGCAGCTCATCGGTACCATCAGGGTTATTCCAGGCAATCAAAGTATTATCCAAATCTACCAAGACCGCACGAATACCTTGGCGAAGCAAATCGTCCGCCCGCAAATCATAAACAGCCTCAACCACATGGTCCGGCCTATAATCTTCAATAGCCAATATATTCTCCAAAAAATATAATATTACTCCTTATTATAGCACGCAACCTGAATATAGTAAAACAAACACCACTAAAGCCACGACAAACGCATGAAACAGTTATTTCCGAATTATAGTATAGATAAAAATATTTTATCTAAGCGTTTTCGCTATAGGAAAAACGCTTAAACATGGCTACTATTTTTGTAAATTCTGAACATTGAAATACAGAAAACTTTATTTTCTTGCCAAAAATCCTTCATGCGTTTGTCGTGCTCTAAAGCCTATTAAATCAACGTTTTTTTATTGTTTAGTTAACCCTATCCACCGTTAAAGAACTTTGTAGAGGTAACTAAAAGGATAACTCACTTTGAGACGAGTCCAGCAAGCAAGAACTGTCTTGTCAGTAGATACATGTTTTAATTATCCAAATATAAGCTGATGACACTATTCTAAATCCAAAATCAACGTAAATCCTCCTTTGTAAGACATGCAGATTTGGACAACAGTCGTTTTGAACTATTTTCTTTTCTTTTTTCATTTATTTTGGGAAAGAAAACTCTCAGAAAGCTTATGATATCATCCTTTCTAAGAGTTTATTTTTTATCATCAAATCTTGCATTTACACGTTATCTATCGCTTACAAGGGCTATCTCCCTTCTGATCTGCTATTTTTAAATAAGGTTTTTGAACTGTGAGACTTGACCTCGTTTTTACCAATGAATTGTGCTTAGCTGTCAAATGGACTTGTGTCTTTTCCTTAATAGTGACAGAACTCACCTCCATTAGAAGTATGACCTCAATATCGACTATTTGCAGCTGCTCTATTCCTATATCATCTAGTCTGAACTTTCTTAGTCCTTCTTTAAAGGAGAAGCAGCACCCTAATCAAGATGTCCTTCCCCGAATATCTCCTCATCCATCTAAGATGATGTATTAAACAGCTCAAAAAATAGCTCTGACCTTAGCCAGTAAGATTGAGCCAGAAAATTCTCAATTGTGCCATCAAACAAACCAAGCTACATACTAACTAAAGTCATAATGAATGCTGTCAAGCATTCTTATAATACTTACAAGGTAGAACCCTTCCATTCAATACTACAATCAAAGATTTTTTGTTTTTCCTCCGATGTCGTTTCTTCTATCTCACCAATCAATATTTCAGCAGCTTCACGGCCTTCAGCATACGCAGGCTGAACGATTGTTGTTACTGTTGGAGATGAAAAATTGGTCCATTCCAAATTATCGAAACCAACCAAACCAATCTTTGGCATCTCGAAGTCCAACTTTTTCATGACACTAAATACCATATGTAGTGCCCAGCAATTGGGGACAAAAACCAAAGTGTTATTGGCTCTATTGATATGTTTGTCCAAGAAGTCTTCGAGCAAAGCTTCATCAGCATCGTCTTGATTGATAATTAATTTTTGATAGTCATAGTTCTTCTCAGATAAAGCATCTATAAAACCTGAAGCACGTTCGATTCGTGTACTTAATAAACTAGTATCTGCTGTAACCATCACAAAATCAGTATAGCCTTTTTCGATACTGACTTGTACCATATCATAAACAGCATCATAGTTATTCGTTTTCACCCAATTTGTCCGATGTTCATATAATTGACTATCAAAAAAAACCATCGCTTTTTCTTTTTCTCTAATAATTCTTGAGTATTTCCTAAAATTCGATGTTGGTTGGATGATAAATCCATCAACACCTAAATTAAGCATGTTTTCAATGTAATGATCTTCATTTTTAGAGTCATAATTACTATTACCGATGATAACTTGGTAGCCTTTTTCTTTGGTAACTGTTTCAATACCTTTTACAATTTGATTGGAAAAGGTATTCGTTATATCTCCAATGAGAACACCAATTAGATGGGTTCGCTTAGAGTTCATGCTCCTTGCAATAACACTAGGTCTATAACCAGTTTTTTGGATAGCTTTTTCAATACGCTGACGAGTTTCTTCTGACATCTTTTCAAATTTGTGATTTAAGTAAAATGATACCGTAGTCTTAGACGTCTCTGATAATTGCGCGATGTCAGTTATCGTAACTTTTTTTGGCAAACTTATTCTCCCTCCTCACTTTATTAATACTATTATATCCCATTTAGTATACCACATTTTCACAAGACAAAAACTTGATAATGCTTGTAACAACTAACTTTTTAAACGATAATAGCGAGAGTTTTTAATATCAAATACAACTACTTTCCCCCGACATTTACGTCCTTTTATTTTATAGAGTTTATCCCCTGTCAAAATATCACTTACCATTACGCCAACAAGATAATGATGGTCACTGTCGACAATTTCCCAAGCTAGGCCATTCTTCAGTGGCTTTTCAGAACCTGTCTGAATCAACGGTAACTCAGTCACTCGACAATTGTGATCGGCTATCAAAGTATAGTCTTGACTATTATCTTCAAATGATATGGTTTTATAAAGTCTCTTACTGTCTACTAACTGATTATAGCGTTTAGAAATCAAGCAAGTATCCTCATTAAATGGAACAGCGCTGTGAAAATACAGCTGATTAACCCTATGATGATTGATGGTAACATCCTTGTCTAAGATAAATTGACTTTCCAAATCATGCTTTCCCGGATGGCTGATTTCATCAACAATAAGCGTGACATGGTTTGGTAATCCCAAAATAAGTCGGTTATGCATGAACGGTTTTCCGCAAATATCAGTTGAGTAAAGCCCTTCCATTAAAAACACATCATCCTGCTGAGTCAGCGATACATGGTTTGCTGTCGGATATTTGGCATAGCTCCAAGAATCTGTTATTTCTTCTAAATTTTTATCCTTAATGAAACAAGTCGAATGACTCTTTGAACTTTTTAACCAATAACGTATCGAGTCTTCTCGATAGGTGTAGCGCCCCGGATCAATAATAATGGGCACACCCCTGTCATAGAGACATAAGCTATTTTGATCGCTGTGACTATGGGCACTACCTAATGGACCACACTTAAAAAACAAATACCTCTGCGGCTCTTTAAAGCAAATATGTCCGCTACAATCAAATAGACTTATTTGCGCTCGCTCAGGTTCAGCCTCAATCTGTTGATAGTGCTGGACAGCTATTTTTCCAAAATACATTAAGCTTTCAATATTAACCTTGCAATAACCATATGTTTTTAATTGCCCAGACTTCAGGACTAAAGCTGATAATGTCAAAATATCACGCGTATCCGTCACATCGCTATCTCCAAATGCTATCTGATGGTGATCTGGACCAGTCATCATCACGATGTAATGGGCCATTTTTTCAAGCACAGCTATTAAACGATTTTTATAATCTGGTACAAAGATAGCAAGATCAAGCAATGCTTTGTAAACTTCGACATGGTACATGATCGATTGTTCATACTGAGTCCCATCTTCTAAAATCTGCAATCTTAATTGTTCTTCTAACTCATCTTCTGCAAAAGCCCTTAGCTCTGGCATGTCAAACTCATCTTCAAAATAATACAGCCAAGTTAATATTGCTACCGTCTGAAATACTCCCCAATTGCTCAAACTGTACTTTTCAATATAATGGTCCTGCAAAAATTGAAGTTGTTTTTTAACAGAACCTAAAATTTTGACTAATTCGTCTGACTTTATTAGTCGATCACGTTGTAAGTACAAAACAACTTTCAACCAAACCAAACACCTAATAGCTGTGTCTAACGTACGACTTGTTAATGACTCTGGTTTCAATTCAAAATCACAATCAATCCAATGAAACATCATCTCTTTTAACTTACCGATATAACGGTAGTCATCTTCAACTAAGTGTACAATAAGAAAGTTTAACAAATAACTTTGCCTATTTAACATATAATTCCATTCATTATCATCAGTCACGGCTTGATCCCAGCACAACTCACTCAATCGATAAGGAATATGACAGGGCTCCATATCCCAGTTACCATTGAATACAAATGTATTATCCAACAATAAATCGACAGATTCTCTAATAGATTCGTACGATTCCTTGTGATGTTTCAAAATATACTGTCTACTAAAGGAACTGTCATGGTTACTAAAAAACCATTTCGCACGCTCTTTGTTCATAACCTATCATTCCCCAACTATTCTAAATAAAAAAAGGATCAGTACAAAGTCCAATCCCTTTTCTATCTTATTACGCAAGCACTCCTAACCAGCTACCAATAATTCCGATAATAACGGTTAAGATAACCAATTTATAGGTTGACCATTTTTTAGTTTTAATAAGATAAAACATTAGTAAGGTATAGAGAACTGGTAGCATCGCTGGAGCGATTTTATCAAGCATACCTTGAACGGTAACAATTTTTTGAGAGGCACTTGTGACCTTATCGGGTGCAAATGTGTACGGAATCGTTAATTTCACCTGTGTTGCTGCCAAACTTGAAATAACGGTAACCCCAACAATGTTAGCAGCCCGAGAAATAACTGACATTTGCTCACTTAGTTTGTCAATAAATTTTGTTCCCAATTTATAACCATATAAACCAGTCACAAGTTTAATGGTAGTTAGGATAAGGTTCATTGAAACAAAGAAGAGAATCGGTCCTATCACCAGCCCATCAGAAGCTAGTGAGGCTGCAATAGTTGAAAAAAGCGGCGCCAAACAAAATTGTGATAGGGAGTCACCTATCCCTGCCAATGGTCCCATAAGAGCCATCTTAATGCCTCGAATTTCATCTTGTGGGCGATCGTTTTCTAACATTGCCAAATGCAAACTCGTTACAAATGGTAGAAAATGAGGGTTCGTATTATAAAATTCCACGTTTTCTTCTAAAGCTGCTGTCAGTCCAGCCTTATCATTACCATAGTATTTTTTTAGCGCTGGATACATGACATTCGCATAACCCAAACCTTGATAATTGCTATAGTTAAAGCCATTTTGTAAGTAAAATGCACGTAAAGCTGTTTTTGTGTAATCACTTTTTGCTAATTTTTTAGATCCAGTCATCTTGAGCCTCTCCTTCAGGTTTTGATTCTGCCATCGTATTAGTAGGTTTTCTAAAGACATCAATTAAAGCAAATATCGTTGCTATCAAAGCTACACCGATTGTAGGTACACCTAAAACCGATGACGTCGTGACTGCGGTTAACACCCCATCTTCATTAGCTGTTGGCGTAAGGGCTGGCAAACCAAAGTAAACTGCCAGAACATAACCCAAAATGATATAAGGAATAAGTTCTTTTTTAGCCATGACAGAGAGAATCATTGCAAACCCAATCGCAGGCAACATTCTACCTGCAAGTGTTAAACCATTAAGAAGTACTGGTGGAATCAGCGCGAACATCTTCGTAAGCGTATCCATGGACAGGGCACCTGTAATGCCAAGTAAGAAGCCTACAGCTGCAAATGCCCAGATAGTGCCATTGGCTGCACGCTTAAAACCGTTTAAATTCCCCTGTTGAAGAGCCTTTTTAGCTGCTTCAGGACTACCAGCAAAAGCAGTATACGTTGCTGTTTGTAAGAATTGAATACCAACAGCAATTGGTGTAGATAATGCCAAAGCAGCTTCTGGGGTGATTTTATCTTTACTTGCTGCTGTTGTAATTGCCATCAATGTCCCAAAAATTCCTGGTCCGATAGGGTTAGGTGGTACAGTCCCTCCAGCACCGACTCCAAATCCCATATAAGCCAATTCAGAAATAGCACCTGCTGCTAAGGCCGTTGGAAGGTCTCCTAAGATAACGCCAACCCCTAATGATAGGACAATGCAACGATTGGTATACAAACCAAGCAACATACCACTAAAGCAAAATGCTGTCCACAAACCAATTAAAATAGCTTGTACAATACTAATATCCATTTTGTTCTCCCTTTATATAGATACTTCTCAATAAGCATCAAATAATGTAGTCTAATAAGTCAACATCAACACCACCATCGTTTCCTGCAGGTGTCGACTTTGTATCAAATGTCACTTGATAGTCATGATGTAGTCTCCTTAAGCAGTCTTTGTCAGCTGACCCTAAGAAAATAGAACGGCTAACTTGTTCCTTACCTTCGGCATTGTGAATATTACCAACATTAATATGTTTAATAGGAACGCCACCTTCAACTAAACGATAAGCATCTTTTAAATCTTTCACAATGATAAAAATAGTCTGAGCTGGGTTTGCTTTGTGAATAACATCAACCACTTTTTGAATGCTAAAAAATCTCAATGCAATGGATTCTGGAACCACTGTTTTCATCAATGTTTGCTGAATACTATCTTGTGAAACAGCATCATTAGCCACAATAACGGTATTACAGGACAAAAATTTTACCCATAATTGTCCTTGTCCATGAATTAGTCTCTCGTCGACACGAGTCATTACAATATTCGGTACTGCCATTTGTTCTCCTTTTTCTTCCCTTTCAGGATTTCTTCTTTTTGTTTCTAGGTTTGATTAGATTACTAAGATAACTTATTTACCAGTAAAGCTCCCAATCTTTATAAAACCGAATAAGCGCTTCTAAATAATAGTAATCTCCCCAGATGTTTCCTTCATCAACTCCTTTTCCCGAGTGCCAAGAATAGACACCATGTAATAATAATGGTCTTCCTGACTCTATGTCGCGATTTGAGTAATGATCAATGAGACTTCTTAACATTGTATGCATAGCATGCTTGTAGACGTCTTTATCCTGGTCTACTTCTGGTAGGTATTTTAACATCTCATGAATGCCACAAACGGCAATGGCGGTTGCTGATGAATCCCGTGATTGATCTGAGCCATCACTAAAGATAAGATCCCAATAAGAGACGTTATCTTTTGGTAAGCGATTCAAGAAATAGTTGGTCATGCCCTTAAATAAAGGTATTTGTTGGACATCCTTCATTTTTCGATAACTCAACGGAATACCATAAATGCCCCAAGATTGTCCTCGAGCCCAAGATGAGTCGTCACTATAGCCTTGTCGTGTTACGCCTTTGATAGGTTGACCCGTTTGAGGATCAAAATAATAAGTATGAAAGGCAGACGCATCATCTCGAATGACTGTATTAGCAGAGCTATAAAAGTGAGTTTCAGCTATTTCCTTGTACTTCATGTCTCCGGTTTGTTCATAAGCGAAGAAAAGAAGTTGAATATTCAAAAGGCAATCTATAATCAAGCGATAATGGTCTTTATGGCCTAACTCTCCCCAAGCCTGGATAAAACCACCTTTTTCTTGGTATCGCTCGATTAACTTGTCTGCAGCTTTGATAGAAGCTTCAAGTGCTGATTCATCTTGATTAATACGATACTCAGCCATACAAGAAGGAGTGTAGAGAAAGCCCAAATCGTGATGGTCTAATTCAATTTGCTGATTAACACGTTCCAAAAAGGATAAGACATTAGCATGAGCCAAGTCTTTGATTGTCTCATCTTTGCTATACTCAAAAGCTAACCACAAACATCCTGTCCAAAACGCATTCGTCCATTCCGTATTGTCCATTACATGATATTGATTATCAAAAGTGGCTGGAGTTGGATAATGTTCACCAAAGTAGTCAATATTACAGCGTAATTGCTCTAACGCTTGATTAATCGCTAACTTAACTTCTTCCTTTGTGAGTAATGGATGAGATAGGAACTCCTCCTTATTCTTGATTTCTTCAATCACAACATTTTTTATGACTGGCATCACCTAAATCCCTCCCTCGAATTCAACCTGTTCTTCATCTTCTGTCAAACACTTCGAAAACTCCGAAACACCTAATTGAGCAGAACTAAGAACTTTTTCCGTCAATGCATCAAGTTCATGATAGTTATTGCGTGAAAAGGCTGCTTCAATGAGCATAGCTAGATTTAATCCACTTAACACCTTTATCTCCCGATCTTCTTCCGAAATGGATAATGTCGATGCAATGTTAAAGGGAGTTCCTCCTAGCAAATCAGTCAAAATCAAAATACGTTTGGAATCTCCCAAAGCAGATAATAATTGATTTTGCAAATCATCCGAAGACATTGAGGCTAGAAAGTTTATCCCAACAATGTCTTCTTGCTTTCCTGCAATCAACTCCAAAGAGCTTAAGATACCACTTGGAAAGTTCCCATGAGCTAAAACAATAATTTTTGTCATATTTTCTCCTTTTGAGTTTACCGGTTTACTACGCAAATCAATTATAGCGCTTTCAAAAAAAGCTGTCAATACTTTTTTGATAAAAATTTCTCAAATCATTCTTTTTATTCTCATCAGTCCCCAACAATCATTGTAATCAAATGAGACGTCTAGCACTTAGACTAATAGTTAATATACTAAAAATTTAATAATCAATCGATATAGTACGACTTAATCTAGCCAAAGATGTTCCCCTGCTTATTTACTTATCACCTATTATTTATTAGTAACGGGAATCATATGGATACTCTTCGCAAAGAAAAAAACCATTTAAAATAAATATGGGTGACTTTCAGAATACTGAAAAAGTCCCGTTTGATACTCTTTTGAAGTTAAGTATAGCAAGAAAAACGCTGAAGTCAGCTATTAGATGAACATATTTCATAACTAGTTTTAGTGACAATCAAGCTTAATGCTTCAATTCATTAGTCATTATTTAAAGTATTTGTCTACATTCAGATTGAATAAAACGACTACTTTAGACAATTTTCGTCAGCTTTTCCTTATTTTGTAACGTAAAAAACTCTTAGAAATACTAACCTATCAACAATACTTCAAAAATAGTTATTGTTTAATGATGTAAAAGTCAATTTCTTGATGTCTTCATGTTCCCAAAATTTCACCCACGTTCTATCTACACTCTAATTCTTTTTATGTTTTCTTGAAAACGATAACATAAAATTGTTGACAAAACCGGTTTACCGTGTTAGTATCTTTGTAAACGGGTTTACTACTTATTTTTGGAGGTAATTATAATGACAAAGAACTTTTCACTAGAGCACTTTTCACTCCACGGTAAAATTGCTCTAGTGACCGGAGCATCTTATGGCATTGGTTTTTCTATCGCAACTGCATTTGCCAAAGCGGGGGCAACCATTGTTTTCAACGACATTAACCAAGACCTGGTAAATAAGGGACTTGCAGCTTACAGTGAACTAGGCATTGCAGCCCATGGCTATGTTTGTGACGTTACCGATGAAGATGGTATTCAAAAATTAGTTCACCAAATCAAAGACGAGGTTGGTATTATCGATATTCTAGTCAATAATGCAGGCATCATTAAACGAACACCGATGCTGGAGATGGAACCAGCTGATTTTCGGCAAGTCATAGATATTGATTTAACGGCACCCTTTATCGTATCTAAAGCTGTCATTCCTGGAATGATCGAAAAAGGACATGGTAAAATCATTAACATTTGCTCTATGATGAGTGAACTAGGGAGAGAAACAGTAGCTGCATATGCAGCCGCTAAAGGTGGCCTAAAAATGCTAACTAAGAACATTGCTTCTGAGTTTGGTGCCGCAAACATCCAATGTAATGGTATTGGTCCAGGCTATATTGCAACTCCTCAAACAGCACCACTGCGTGAACTTCAAGAAGATGGTACTAGACATCCATTTGATCAATTCATCATCTCAAAAACACCGGCCTCTCGTTGGGGAACTCCTGATGATTTAAGCGCTCCAGCCGTCTTTTTAGCAAGTGATGCTTCAAATTTTGTTAACGGACATATTCTCTATGTCGACGGTGGTATCTTAGCATATATTGGTAAACAACCTGAATAGAAAGGAATACAATCATGAAAATAGCTTTAATTAATGAAAATAGCCAAGCCGCAAAAAATAGTATTATCTTTAACGAATTAAAAAAAGTCGCTGACCAAAAGGGTTACGACGTCTTTAATTATGGCATGTATGGTGAGAAAGGCGAAAGCCAATTAACTTATGTTCAAAACGGCCTTTTGGCATCTATCTTACTTAATAGTGGTGCTGCAGACTTTGTTATCACAGGCTGCGGAACAGGGGTCGGTGCAATGTTAGCTTGCAACAGTTTTCCTGGGGTAGTCTGTGGTCTAGCTGTAGACCCAGTTGACGCTTACCTCTTCTCTCAGGTAAACGGTGGAAATGCTCTTTCATTACCTTTTGCCAAAGGCTTCGGTTGGGGCGGAGAACTCAACCTTCGTTATATGTTCGAACGTCTTTTTGAAGAGGAAAAAGGGGGCGGCTATCCAAAAGAACGCGCTGTCCCAGAACAACGAAATGCCCGGATTTTG
This sequence comes from Streptococcus jiangjianxini, assembly GCF_040225085.1. NCBI lineage: Bacteria > Bacillati > Bacillota > Bacilli > Lactobacillales > Streptococcaceae > Streptococcus > Streptococcus jiangjianxini. Next base: position 37,950 of record NZ_JBEHGL010000009.1, read on the forward strand.
AATGAAGTCAAAGCATTGACCTATAAAGATCTGATGACCGTACTAACTGACATTGATCAAGATTTCCTAAAAGAAACCATTTCAGGAAAACACTTTAAAGACTATTTCTTTGATAACTGTCAAAACGACGAGATTGCTGACTTCTTAAAAACTCTATTAGCCTAAACAGAACGAAAGGAGGCTTTTCCTCTTATGTCCAAAGTACTTCTATTTGGTGAAGCACTCATTCGTATTAGCCCATCAGCATCTCAAACATTTACAAATCAAGTTCAAACCAATCTATACTACGGAGGCTCAGAAGTTAACATTGCAAGAGCTCTCCAGGGGTTTAAGCAGGATACTCGGCTATTAACAGCGCTACCTAATAATCAGATTGGTAATACTTTTATGACTTTTTTGAGTTCTAATCATATTGATGTTTCAGCAATTCAACAACTTGATCACCGTTTGGGTATCTATTTCGTCCAACCTCCTTATGGTTGCCGACAAGGTGACATTACTTATGATAGAGACTTAAGCTGTCTCCATTATTTGAGGACTAATAACATTGATTTTGATGCACTTTTTGATAACGTTAGTATTTTTCATTTTAGCGGTATCACATTAGCGTTAAGCAACGAGTTAAGAAATATGACTAAGTTACTAATCAAAGAAGCTAAAAAAAGAGAGGTATTGCTCTCCTTAGACCTCAATTTTAGAAGCCATCTTATTGACCCACTCGAAGCAAAGCGCGTCTTTTCAGAATTTGCTAAAGACATTGATATTTGCTTTGGCATAGAACCATTGATGCTTTCAGAAAGTGACACAAGCTTTTTCGATCGTTCCATGGCCAGTCTAGATGATATTAAAACACGGATGGTTGATTTAACTAAGGCATTTGACTTACAAACAATCTTCCACACTAGCCGTCTACAAGACGAGTGGGGACGTAACTGTTATCAGGCTTACCTCTACAACAAGTCTACCGAATTCGCTGTATCAAAAAAAATAACAACGCCAATTTTAGAACGTATTGGTAGCGGTGATGCTTTCGTTGCTGGCGCACTTTACCAGCTATTACAAAACAATCATTCTCAGGATGTTGTCGATTTTGCTGTTGCTGCGGCCAGTCTCAAATGTACCATTTCTGGTGATAATATGTTTGAATCCCCAGAAAATGTCAAAAAAGTACTTAATCAAACTAATGACATTGTCCGTTAAGGAAGAATTTTATGATAAAATCTGAAATACTATTAAAACTTGAGCAACAAAGAGTTGTCGTCGTTATAAGAGGAAATACCAAAGAGCAAGCCATCGAAGCCGCTAAAGCGTGCATAGAAGGTGGCATTACTACTATTGAAGTAGCTTATACTAACTCTGAAGCTAGCCAAGTCATCAAAGCATTGAATGACCTCTACCAAACGAATCAACAGATTATCATCGGAGCTGGAACCGTCTTAGATGCAGAAACTGCTCGATTAGCTATTTTAGCTGGAGCCAAATTTATTGTTTCCCCCTCTTTCAATGCAGATACAGCAAGTCTTTGCAATCGCTACACCGTGCCTTATCTCCCTGGCTGTATGACGTTAACTGAAATTACAACCGCTCTTGAAGCTGGGTGTGAAATTGTAAAAATTTTTCCAGGCGGTAGTTTAGGAACAAGTTTTCTTAAGTCTATCAAAGGCCCCTTGCCACAAGTTCGCCTTATGGTGACAGGCGGAGTCAGCTTGGCCAATGCTCAAGATTGGTTTAATAGCGGAGCTTCCATTATTGGTATCGGAGGCGAATTTAATCAACTAGCAGAAAAACAACAATTTAGTGACATTACAAAAATAGCTACAGAATTTATACAGTTAGCTAAGACTTAGAATATGTCCGCTTGACAGTCACATACAACTGTAAGCATTAATTTATAACAAAAAAAGAACTATCGGTTTTAAACAACTATATTTGTTAAGACTATCCCTCTGACTAAAGCAAAAGCAGCGGTTTTGTGCCACTGCTTTTTGCTTTAGTCAGATAGACTACTGTCCCAAACCTCCAGTTTCTATGCCCTGCATCTAAAAACCAAAAATCCTCTGTCTTGATATGCTTGACGAAGAGCTCAAGTTATTAGTAAAATAAAAACTACTACTCTTGTACTATTTACAGATAACAGTTCAATAACTAACAAAGTCTAATGACCGAAATCATGCAATATTGTCTTTCAGTAAAGCTTCACCAAGAGAACGTCATCTACCTATGACAACATTCCTTTTGGATACAACATAATCCCCCCCAAAAAATAAGTAGAGTAAATTGACTATGACAAAAGAAGAACTAACAGAGACCCAACAAAACATCCATCAGGCTTTCATCACCCTGTGGGAAACTACTTCTGCGGACAAAATTCGTGTAAAGGAAATTTGTGAAAGAACACCCATAGCTCGATCAACATTTTATACCTACTACGACAGCATTGAAGAGCTAAAAATCGATATTGAGGAACGGACAATCCAAAATCTTGTTGACATCAATCGTAAACTCTTTCGACGTCCTATCCAGCAAGTCAGCGATATTTTATTTGTTGAAACGACCTTGGCCTATGTGGTTGCACATCATCACATCTTTCACGCCTTTTTGGTTGCACAGCCAAATCTTGCCTTTACAGAACTCTGGAAAACAGCGATTAAGGAGCAATTTAGTCTACTCTTCCGAGACAACGGCATGAGAAAAGATGACTTCCTATTAGAAATATTTGCGGCAAGTGTCATTGCTGCCATCAGTTACCAATTGAAAAAGCCGGAAATGTCGCTTAATAGCAGAGACATTAGCCAGCTGATTTTCAAGATATTAAGCTAAGCGCGCTTTCTTACCTGTCTTCTTATATAACCACTTAAAGATAAAACCTGGTATGATAAAGCCCATAAAGACTGCAAAGCCATGCACCAAATGTGCCCAAGGCTCTGGGAAGGTTGCTACTATTTTCATCGGTGAAAACCATGGAGACATATTGAGCATAAGTAACCCCATAAAAAGAAGTTGTGGCCAAACATTTTCGCCATATTCCTTACTTTTCTTATAAGTATAGTAAAGGAGTCCTAGTGAGAAAAAGACTTCTAAATGCCAACCGTATTCACCTAGCAATTGCCACCAGCCCCAACCAAGCTTGATAGAAGAGCCAGGATACAGCGCCATATCACCATTGTGAAGCGGTAAGTCTAAGAGCCAGTGCGAAAAGGCAACCAAGCCCGTCGTTACAACAATTTTTCTATCTTTCGTATAAACCGCATAGGCTAGCAAGCCCGCCAAAATGGACCAAACAATTCCCATTAAGAGTGAATGATCCCAGTCGATATAGGTTAAATCAAAATAAAGGTAAGGCTTCGTATTCAGATTAGCATCTACCTTATCAATTCCAGCCATAATAAAGAGACCATTCATAATATCAATCGCTCCTGTTGCCAAAAAGATTGGTAAAACCGGCATTTCTGGTTTTTTTGCCTTTACGGCTGTTGCCACCGCATAATGTCCAAAATACATAAATACCCTCCAGTAATTCTATTATGATGCCTGCTAGTTTACTAGAAAGATGGGAGGAAGTACACGACATTTCTTTTAAAAATGTCTAAACTTTAACAGTTTATAATCAGTTATAGTCAAATGAATTAGCTTTCAGACAAGGAATTGAGACGCAGACAGTACTCGCGTACGGCAAGGCGAAAGTGACGAAGTAGCAAAGTTAATTCAAAAGACTATAATTTCAAAAAATAACTTTTTTGCTATTCGATACATCGTGTTATTTTTTGATTTTGGATGAGTATTAGGCTCATCAAGTAACATAAGAACATCACTTAAACTAAAAATAGAGACTCATCCAAAACGTGAATCTCTATTTTTATTATCTGAGAAATCTTTTTTGTCCCAGACTCATTTTCATTTTTTATTTAAGAAAGAATGATATTGAACTTATCAAACATTAGTGCCATTCCTTAGCCAAATCTCTTCTACAATTAGCTCAAAAGCCTGAAGGTTAAGGACAGGGGCAAAATCCTCAGACTATCTAGCCCATTGCTATAACACTGTTTAGCAATACTAATCCAATAATTTCTGTAATTCTTGTGCTAAGAGTTTAAGTGCTACTTGTGGATTAGCTTGTCCTTTAGTTGCCTTCATAAGGAAGCCTGTAAAGGCCTTATCTGCATTACGTTTTCCGGATTTGAAATCAGCAACTGCTGCTTCGTTATCAGCGAAAACTTGGTGAATAATAGGAATCAAGACTTCTGGATCAGAAATCTGAATCAACCCTGCTTTTTCAACGTATTCGCGTGCTGAACCACCGTTTTTGGCCAAGTGGACAAAAACTTTCTTAGCTATTTTAGATGAAATCGTACCATCTTCAATCAAGCCTAACATTTCAAGAAGATTTTCAGGCGTCAAACCAATTTCTGGTAATGTTTTATTCTCCGCATTGAGAAATTGCGCCACCTCACCTTGAAGCCAGTTAGAAATTTGCTTAGCATCTCCGCCCTGAGCTACTGCTGATTCAAAGAAATCTGACGTTGCTTTAGTAGCTGTCAACTGACTAGCATCATAGGCTGTAAGACCATATTCTGAGGTATATTTAGCACGACGTTCTTTTGGAAATTCTGGCAACTCTGTGCGAATCTCTTCAATCCAGGCATCATCAATTTCATAAAGTGGTAAATCAGGTTCTGGGAAGTAACGATAATCCGCAGCCCCTTCTTTAACACGCATAAGGATAGTTTCGCCAGTCGATTCATCATAACGACGGGTTTCTTGTTGAATTTGTCCACCAGAACGTAAAATTTTAGCTTGACGCTCAATCTCATATTGCAACCCTTTACGAACATAGTTAAATGAGTTAAGGTTTTTTAGCTCTGTCTTAGTACCAAAGGCTTCTTGTCCATAAGGGCGCAGAGAGATATTGGCATCAACACGCATTGACCCTTCTTCCATCTTGACATCTGAAATACCGGTATATTGAATAACTTCCTTCAAGGCCGTCAAATAAGCATAAGCCTCTTCAGGTGAACGCATATCTGCTTCTGAAACAATCTCAATCAGAGGGACACCCTGCCGGTTCAAGTCAACATAAGAGTAACCATCTGTTCCATGCGTGTTTTTACCGGCATCTTCTTCTAGGTGAGCGCGTTCAATACGGATTTTCTTGGTTGAGCCATCTTCTAACTCAACATCAATCCAACCATTGTAACCAATCGGCTCATCAAATTGGGAAATTTGATAAGCTTTTGGATTATCAGGATAGAAATAATTTTTACGGTCAAAATGCATTTCTTGATGAATAGCCATGTTTAAAGCCAAGGATGCTTTAATCCCCGCATCAATAACCCCTTTATTGATAACAGGCAGAACACCTGGAAAAGACCAATCAATGATATTGGTATTACTATTGGCTTCTTGTCCAAAATGTGCTGATGATGGTGAAAAGATTTTAGAATTCGTGTTTAATTCAACGTGAACTTCAAGTCCAATGATTGTTTCAAAATTCATTAATTTTCACCTCCAAAAATCTTAGGTTGTTGTTTGTGATAATCTGTTGTTGCTTCAAATGCTGCAGCTGCTTGATAAATCGTTTCCTCACTGTATTTAGGACCAATCAATTGCAAACCGACTGGCAAGCCATCCACAAAACCTGATGGGATTGAAATTCCTGGAAGACCTGCTAAGTTAACTGGAATAGTCAAGAGATCAGCCAAATACATAGAAACTGGGTCTTTGGATTTATCACCAAAACCAAAAGCTACACTAGGTGTCGTTGGACCCAAAATTAAGTCGTATTTTGCAAAGACTTTTTCAAAATCGCGAATAATCAACGTACGAACTTGACCAGCTTTTTTATAGTAGGCATCATAATACCCTGATGACAAGCTGAAAGTACCAAGCATGATACGGCGTTTCACCTCATCTCCAAAACCTTGACTACGTGTATTGACATAGATTTCATCGAGATTTGTTGCATCTTCGGCACGAAAACCATAGCGAATACCATCAAAACGTTGCAAGTTTGATGATGCTTCTGAAGACGCGATAATGTAATAAACAGCTACACCATATTTACTGTGGGGAAGACTGACTTCTTCTACGATAGCACCAAGTTTTTCAAACTGCTTAGCCGCTGCCAAGATATTGTCCTTAATTTCAGGATCAATCCCTTCGCCAAGGTATTCCTTTGGAAGCGCAATTTTCATACCTTTAATATCTTGACCAATCTTGCTGGTAAAATCGGCCACTTGACTTTTAGTTGATGTCGCATCTTTAGGATCATAGCTTGAAATCACATTCAATAATTGAGCATTCTCTTTAACTGTTGGTGCAAATGGACCAATTTGGTCAAGCGAACTACCAAAGGCAATCAAACCAAAGCGTGATACCATACCATAAGTCGGTTTCATTCCAACCACGCCATTGAAAGCAGCTGGCTGGCGAATGGATCCTCCGGTATCAGAACCGAGTGACAAACGTACTTGGCCAGACGCAACAGCTGCAGCAGAACCACCAGATGACCCACCAGGAACTTTTGTATGGTCCCAGGCATTCTTAGTCTGCTTGAAGTAAGATGTTTCAGTAGAGCCACCCATGGCAAATTCATCCATATTTGCTTTACCAATGACAATCATATCTTTGTCATAAGCATTAGCAACGGCTGTTGCATCAAAAATGGGATCGTAGTTATATAGCATCTTTGATGACGCTGTTGTCAAAATCCCTTTAGTAGAGATATTGTCTTTAACCGCAAGTGGGATACCGCTCATAATATTATCAGCATCAATCCCTTTAGCATCAAGCGTTTGAGCCTGTTTCAAGGCCTCTTCTTCTGCGATAGTGACAAATGATCCCATACGATCTTCGCGAGATTTGATGTCTTCTAAAGTCGCCTTAGTTAGTTCCGTCGCTGAAATTTCCTTTTTAACAAGGAGGTTGTGCAACTCTTCAATTGTCTTATGAGTAAAAGTCATTAAGCATCTCCTCCTTCTTCAAAGATGGCTGGTACTTTAATAAAATAGTCTTTTTCTTCAGGAACATTTTTAAAAAGTTCCTCTCGTGGCTGACCAGCTTTGGCGACATCTTCACGCATAACATTTTTACGATCTGCCATGGTAGTTGTCACTGGCACACCTTCTGTATCAACTTCATTTAACAATTCAACCATATCAACAATTTTTGTCAAACTTTGAGCAAATTCACTGGTTTCTTGATCTGTGAAGCTCAGCTTAGATAACTTAGCAACATGACGTACTTCTTCTTCAGAAATTTTCATTGATTTCTCCTCTATCGTTTTGTAGCTTATTTTTAATCAAAAACAAGAGCTACATCCAGTCTATCCGTTAAATTATACCACAAAAATGAAGATACTCCTATCTCCTAAAATTAAGAAAACACCCCATCCACAATAGACAGGGTGATTAGTTTGATCCGTTATTGTAGCCCCTATACTTCAAGGCCAAGCGGTTTCGCTAAAACGTCAAACGAGCAACTGATGACTTTTAGATACTTCGACTTAATAAGCAGGCTTATCAGCATCAACAGATCCTCTAGACAAGACACAAATAACCATCAAAACATTACCAATACTACAGGTATCAGCATGACAGTTAACACCGACAGCTATCAAAATCTCTGCCAGCAAGAGCTGAATAATAACAGTTATCCGTTCAGAAAAGGCTAACCTTTTCCTTTACTGGCTCCTGGAACCGAGCAAGCGCTCTAATAGATTTTGACTAAGAACTCCTCCAAAGTTAGAAGGTGTAACAACCAGATGTCCAGATAAAAAGTGTTCTTCATCATAACGATCATTAGCAAAAAGGGATAATTGTCATCTTCATAAGCCTTTTTGCTCAAACCAGCAAACAACGACTCACTTTCTTGAGCACTTCTCTCTGGTGTTAGTTATAGCATCAGCCACAAAGTCGATTGTATTAGCGATTGAACGAGGGTTTTAGAGTTAATTATATTCCTTAATTTTATCGAAGATACCTTCATTGATAACTTTAAGGTAAGTCCCTTTCATACCAAGTGAACGACTTTCAATAATACCAGCACTCTCAAGTTTGCGAAGAGCATTAACAATAACTGAGCGTGTGATACCAATCCGATCCGCAATCACTGAGGCTGTCAAACGCCCTTCGGTACCGTCTAGTTCACCAAGAATAGCTGCTACCGCTTTCATTTCTGAGTAAGATAGTGTATTGATGGCCATAGTAACAGCCGTTTGTTTACGGATAGTTTCTTCAAGATTCTCAGTTTGAAGGTTCAACAACTGGATACCCACAACTGTTGAGGCAATTTCTGCAAGAATCAAGTCTTCATCTTTAAAATCCTTGTCATTGCGCCAAATAATCAATGTTCCAAGACGCATGCCGCCTCCGTAAATAGGGGCTATGGTGGTTAAACCATCTGGGAACTCCTCTTGAAGCTCTACCGGGAAAATACTAAGATCATGAGTTACAGGTAAGTTAGCTTCTGTATCGTAAACACGACTAGCAGCTTTGACGTACTCATCGATTAACTTTTTCTCCTCGAACATAGCCTCAACACGGTCGTTATTAGTTTTGTATTTAAGGGCAAACCCAAGGATAGTGCCGCCTCCGTTGATGATACATACATTACAGTCAATAATATCTCCAAGTTGTGTTGCCATTAGGTTATAAGGTAGGTCTCCTTCAAGGCTGTCAACCGAACGTTGAAGAATAGAGGTAATTTTACGCGTTTGTGATAATAAATTAGGCATGATGACCCTTTCTATACTGAAAAATATATTACGAGTAATTATAACAATTGTAGACCAAAAAGGCAAGTAATTATCTGAAAATTACTTACAATAGCGAAAAAAATACGCAATTATCATTTTTTTAATATCTCATTACCATTTTACCAATGTTACCGACGGTATTGTCTCAGAAAGCGCTCCATTTTTGCTTGAATTTCAGCTAATTCTTCGACTCTCGGTAAATAGACAATGCGAAAATGATCTGGATCCTTCCAGTTAAAGCCTCGACCATGGACCAGCATGATTTTTTCTTGTTTCAAAAAGTCCAATACAAATTGTTCATCATCTGGAACATTGTAGACCGTTTTGTCAATTTTAGGAAAAAGATAGAGTCCAGCTTGCGGTTTAACAGCAGATAAGCCTGGAATATCATTGATCGCCTTGGTTACAAATTCTCTTTGTTCATAAAGCCGTCCACCAGGCATCAAAAGTTCATCTACCGACTGATAACCACCTAAGGAGGTTTGGACTACTTGCTGAGCTAAAACGTTAGAACAAAGGCGCATATTGGAAAGCATATCTAGACCTTCAATATAACCTTTCACATGATCTTTACGTCCTGAAAGAACCATCCACCCAACACGAAAACCACAAATGCGATGTGATTTTGATAAGCCATTCATCGTTACCACAAACAAATCAGGTGCCAACGTTGCGATTGGAATATGGTTTGCACCATCAAAGACCATACGGTCATAAATTTCATCAGAAAAAATGAGTAAGTTATGGCGGCGTGCTATAGCCACAATTCCCTCCAAGATCGCTTTAGGATATAAAGCACCCGTGGGATTGTTAGGGTTAATGATAACGATAGCTTTCGTTTTTTTAGAAACTTTAGCTTCCATATCATCTAAATCAGGATACCAATTGGCTGCTTCATCACAAATATAATGCACTGCCTTACCACCAGCTAGACTGACAGCTGCTGTCCACAGTGGGTAATCTGGCATAGGGACTAAGATTTCATCACCATCATCAAGCAAGCCCTGCATGGACATGGTAATCAATTCAGACACACCATTGCCGATATAAATATCATCAATATCAACATTTGGAAACTGCTTGATTTGACAATACTGCATAATCGCTTTGCGGGCTGAAAAAATACCTTTACTGTCAGAATACCCTTCACTATCACGCGCATTCATAATCAAATCTCTAATCACTTCATCTGGCGCTGTAAAGCCAAATTCTGCAGGATTTCCCGTATTTAAGCGAAGAATTTTTTCACCGTTTGCTCGCATTCGATTGGCTTCATCAAGGACAGGTCCTCGAATGTCATAAGCAACATGTTCTAATTTAGATGATTTTTCAAAAGTCTTCATTAGTGTACCTCACGTTTTGCTATTATATCGTAATTTTTAGAAAATAACACGCTTTTTCATTTGTCTTCAAGTGACGTTTTTGGGTAAAATAGCCTTTTCAGAAAACACATTTGAAACGCTTTCATTTTTTAGACAAATAGGTTATAATAGAAACATAAGAATAAGGAGGTCACTTATATGTCTCATCAATACAAAAAAATCCTAGTCGCAATCGACGGCTCTGCAGAATCTGAACTTGCCTTTGAGAAAGCTGTTAACGTTGCTAAACGAAATGAGGCTGCACTATTGTTGACCCATGTTATTGATACACGAGCTCTTCAAAGTGTTGCTACATTTGACGCGACTGTTTATGAAAAATTAGAACGTGAAGCCCATGAATCACTCACTGAATTGGAAAACAAAGCTAGAGCTGCTGGTATCCAAGATGTCCGTCAAATTGTTGAATTTGGCAATCCAAAATCACTACTAGCTATTGATATTCCTGATAAAGAGGAAGCTGACTTGATTATGCTTGGTGCTACCGGTCTCAATGCCTTCGAACGTCTTTTGGTTGGGTCATCATCTGAATACATCCTTCGCAACGCTAAAATAGATATCCTAGTGGTTCGCGATAAAGACAAAGTTTTGTAATGCTCACGACACCTCAGGTAGTAGGAAGCTTAAAACTGTAAGATAAAAATTAGTTCTCAATAGAGGAAACTCTTGGAAAGGATGATGCAATGCCCTTTCTGAGAGTTTTCTTCTTAAATAAAAAATTGAAGAAAATAGTCTTTTCTTCAACCGACACTTCTAGACTCCAGCCTAGAAGTTTTTATTGTGTTCGCTGCAATGATTTTTGGATTTGACGGTCCAATTCTTTTTTAATAGCTGGTTCTGGTGCAAATTTTTTCTCCCAATCATCTGGTTTCAGAATTTTATGGGTGTGCGAATCATAGTGGGCTTTACCATCTGGGAATATTTTACCCATGTTCGCCTCGTGAACAATATCAAAGAATGGTTTTGGATCAACCCCCATTAAGACAAATGACCCATAAGTGAAATAAAGCAGATCTGTCAAGGCATCCACTTCTCCCACTAACGGTGTTTCCGGATGGGGTTTACGTTGTACTTTTTGAGCCGCCTTGTCAACCTCTGCATGAAGATTCAAAATAGCTTGGGTAAAATCGTGATGATCCCCTTGGCTAGCAGCATAGAGAAATTCAACAATTTCTTCTACCTTGAAGTTAGCACGATTGCCACCCTCATTAATATTATAGAGACGAGGGGTATGGTTAACCGAACCATCCATGAGGAGATGAAAATCCTTAGCTTTATTGAAATTGTCATCTCGACTCTTAAATCCTTCTTCAGGATCCAAATGAATTAAGCCATGATGTGCTAGAGCTTTTGAGATCCCATCTCGGTTATTACTATCTGTCGTGTAGTTAGCGATGGACTTTAATTTATCCTGACCATTCCCCATAGCAACGCCAATACCAACACCTGTGAGCATCTCCATGTCATTTTCTGAATCACCGAATGCCATGACCTCATCTAGATCAAAATCAAAAATGTCGCCGATTTTCTCAATACCTTTAATTTTAGATTGTCCGTCAGAAATTAAATCAATTGAGTAAGGACTGGAACGTGTGATGGTAATCTGAGGAAACTTGTCGCGCAGCTTTTGACTTTCCCCTTGCGTTGCAACCAGTACAATTTGAAAGACTGGCTCTCTCATTATGGTCTTAAGATAATCAATATTTTGAGGTTTGATGCGACGAATAATTTTTTTGAAGCTATTTTCGACAGTCTTCGTTAATTTCTTAGGCACCAATCGACTGACAATCTGTCCAAAGGTACTGGTCCCCATTTCAATTAACCCCGAGCCCACTAAACCAGAAGCTGTTCCTAAAGAAATTTCACGTTTTTTATCACCAGCATAACGAATCACTCGATAAATAAGCGATTTTGGTAACTGATTTTGGTAAAGAATCTTATCTCTTGTAAAAATATACTGACCATTATAAGTTACAGCAAAATCAAGGCCTAAGTTATCCATAAAAGGTTGCACAAAACCAGGACCTCGCCCAGTTGCTACACCGACAAGAATCCCTTGCTCTTTTAAACTTTTAATAGCTAAAACAGTTGCTTTTTCAACGCGTTTACTGTCATTTAATAGGGTGCCATCAATATCAAAAAAAACTGCCTTGATTGCCAACTTAATTCTCCCATTTTCCGAATTATGATAGAATAAATTATAACATAATTTTGAAAGAAGTCTTTTTTAATGGTAAAAAATATACTCGTTCTCCACACTGGAGGCACTATTTCCATGACTGCTGATGAAATGGGAAATGTCAACTCATCTGCAGATAATCCAATGAACCACGTCGCTGTGGAACTGGATGATTATAACATCACAACCATCGATATTTTTAACGTTCCTAGTCCTCACATCACTGAAAAACACATGTTTGAACTTTACCGCAAAATAAAAGAAATCGGTGATCGATTCGATGGCGTTGTCATTACCCACGGTACCGATACTTTAGAAGAAACAGCCTATTTTCTTGATACCATGAATCTCCCCAACATCCCAATTGTTATTACGGGTGCTATGCGCTCATCCAACGAGCTTGGCAGTGACGGTATTTACAATTACCTTTCTGCCCTTCGGGTTGCAGGAAATCCAAAATCAGTTGGAAAGGGAGTCCTTGTGGTCATGAATGATGACATTCATGCCGCTAAGTATGTTACCAAGACTCACACAACTAATGTTTCCACCTTCCAAACACCCACTCACGGACCCTTGGGCATTATTATGAAAAATGAAATTCTCTTTTTTCAGATTGCTGAAACACGCGTACGTTTTGATTTGAACGCCATTGATGGGACAATCCCTATTATCAAATCCTATGCGGGTATGGGAAATGGTATTCTAAGTTTACTGAGAGCCAGTCATATTGATGGTGTCGTCATTGAAGCGCTTGGTGCCGGAAATCTACCTCCCGAAGCCGCTGAATCGCTAACAACATTGGCTAAAGAAGGCTTACCCGTCGTCCTAGTATCGCGATGTTTCAATGGTATCGCTGAGCCTGTCTATGCCTATCGAGGAGGTGGCGTGGATTTGGCTAACAATGGCATCATGTTTGTCAAAGAACTTAATAGCCAAAAAGCCCGCCTTAAGCTACTCATTGCTCTCAATGCCCAGCTAAAAGGACAAGCATTGAAAGAATACATCGAAGGGTAACAAGAGATACCTTTTGATAAGCTAGAAAACATCGACTCGTTACACAATAACAGAGACTGAGCAAAAACGCCAAACTCAGCCCTTCTTTTGTAAAACGAGCAATTTAAAAAGCATAGAATCGACGTCTTTAGCAACGCCGTTCTATGCTTTTTCTATATTCTGATATTTTTGCTCAGTCTCCTTTGACAGCAAATGATTTTCCTTCACAAAGGCTCTCATTTATCCTGCAAATAGTGAGCAATACAAACCAATCAGTAAACGTCCGCTGATGAAAAGAATTAGCCACTGTCAAAATGATACACTAAAGCCACCAATTATAATTGCGTTAGACTACGAGATACAGTTGACAGGATAGAAACTACAACAAACAGAAATATTTTTTGCCATCTGGTCATATCTGAATGCTACCCTAATGTCACGTCAATCGCAAAAACAATGGAGCCCACTAATCCTTAACTTTTCAAATAAAATAGGACCTGCTGGAAATACAAAATGATAGATGCCACTGTCAATTAAACGAGGAATTTAGAATAAGAGCAACTAAAAACATAAGACATTCCCAAAAATGTGCTTTGGAAGATTTGGGTCTTGGTTCTATATCAATCCTTTAAGGCAAAATATGGCCTGCTTTAGTATAAATGTCATACCACTCAGGACGTGATAACTCAATCTTTTCAGCTTCCGCGATACGTTTGATACGATCAGGATTCATCGAACCAATAATGGTTTGAATCTTAGCAGGATGACGTAAAATCCAAGCCACAATAATCGCTTCATCAGAGACACCATACTTATCTGCCAATGCTGTTATAGTATCGTTTAACTCCTTGTAATCAGAATTTCCTGAGAATAAGCCTTTTGAGAGATCAATCTGGAAAGGAGACCAGGCTTGAATAGTCACCTTATTCAAACGACAATAGTCAATAATACCCCCGTCTCGGTCGTTTGCGCCCGATGTTGTCATATTTACTTCAAGACCTGATGAAATCATCGGAGCATGAACTGGTGATAATTGCAACTGATTGACAGCCAGAGGTTCCTCTAAATAGGACTGTAAGAATTCCATTTGGCTACGATTTTGATTGCTAACACCAAAATAACGGACTTTTCCAGCTGTTTTCAATTGCGTAAAAGCTTCCGCCACTTCTTCAGGTTCCCACAAAGCATCTGGTCGATGGAGCACTAGAAAATCAAGATATTCCGTCTCTAAACGTTTCAAAATACCATCAACGGATGTTAGGATATGATCTTTTGAAAAATCAAAGAACCCTTTGCGGATACCACACTTTGATTGTAATATCACATCTTCACGTTTAACATTAAGCTTTTTCATAGCGTTACTAAAACGAATTTCAGATTCTCCACCACCATAAATATCCGCATGATCAAAGAAGTTGACACCACTCTCCAACGAAGCTGAAATAACTTTTTCGGCTTCATTAATATCAAGAGCATTCATGCGCATAGCACCTAAGGCAATACGTGATCCCTTTACACCTGTTTGTCCAATATTTTGTAACATAGCAGCTCCTTTAAAAGACTATTTTTATTTTAAGAAAAGTATAGCATTTTTTAGATAAATTTTCATTAGGTCAAATAAGAAAAAATCAACTTTAATCGTTAAAAAAAGTCCAAGCAAAAATTGAAAGCGATTCAAATGCGTTTGATTTTTTTTATTTTTAATAAAAAATTCGCTTTTTCTTTAAAAACTATCTTGAATTTTTACAGTTGACATAGTAAACTAACTATGGACACATTTTTAACATTTTCACTAATTAAGGAGTTAGGTTATGATGAAAAAGAAAGTTGCTTTAAAGAGTAGTATTTTAGCTGTTGTAGCTGGCTTTGGTCTTATGGCTGGTAGCGTTTATGCCGATCAAGAAGCGATTCAAATTTTAGGAGTTAATGATTTCCATGGGGCTCTAGATACAACTGGCTCTGCCTATATGCCTGATGGTAAAGTTTCTAATGCTGGTACAGCGGCTCAATTAGACGCTTATATGGATGATGCGGAAAAAGAATTTACTGCTGAAAACCCCGATTCTACATCACTTCGTGTCCAAGCTGGTGATATGGTAGGGGCTAGTCCTGCCAATTCTGGATTACTTCAAGACGAACCAACAATTAAAGCCTTCAATAAAATGGGATTTGACTATGGAACAATCGGTAATCATGAATTTGACGAAGGTTTAGATGAGTTCCATCGCATCACAACAGGTGAAGCACCTTCTGCTGATGCCGGCTTCAATGATATTGTCTATGATTACCAACACGTTCGCGCAACGCAAGAAACTGTCATCGCCAATGTTATTGACAAAACAACCCGCGAGATTCCACATAACTGGAAGCCATACGCTATCCGAGAAGTACCAATCAATGACAAAATTGTTAAAGTTGGTTTCATCGGTATTGTGACGAAAGAAATCCCTAACCTAGTATTACGCCAAAATTATGAACAGTATGAATTCTTAGATGAAGCTGAAACCATAGCTGCCTATGCTCTAGAATTACAGAAAAAAGGGGTAAAAGCTATTGTTGTTCTTGCCCACGTCCCAGCTGTCAATAATGGAGAGGCTGTTGAAGGTGAAGCAGCAGATATTATGAAACGTGTTTCTGAGATTTTCCCAGAACATAGTGTTGATATCCTATTTGCAGGCCACAATCACCAGTATACAAACGGCGTTGTCGGCAACACTCGCATCGTTCAAGCTTTATCACAAGGCAAGGCCTACGCTGATGTGCGTGGTATCCTTGACACTGATACACAAGATTTTGTTGCTGTCCCAAATGCTGAAGTCATCGCAGTTGCTCCTGGTGTCAAAACTGGTAGTGAAGATATCCAAGCTATCGTTGACGAAGCCAATGCTATCGTAAAACAAGTAACTGACGCTAAAATCGGTACTGCTGCTACTTCAGAATTGATTAGTCGTGATGTTAATGAATTCAAAGAAAGTCCCGTTGGAAACCTTGTCACAACTGCTCAACTAGCAATTGCTAATCAAGAGTCAGAGACCCCAGTAGACTTTGCAATGACTAATAACGGTGGTATCCGTTCAGACTTACTAGTCGCTGAAGATGGAACCATTACCTGGGGAGCAGCACAAGCCGTGCAACCTTTCGGTAATATCCTTCAAATTGTTCAAATGACCGGTGAAGACATTTACAAAGTTCTTAATGAACAATACGATGAAAAACAAAAATATTTCCTTCAAATGTCTGGTCTTAAATACACCTTTACTGATAATCCTGAAGGCGGGGAAGAAACACCATATAAAGTGGTCAAAGCCTACAAATCTAATGGCGAAGAGATTGATCCAAACAAAACTTACACCCTAGTGATCAATGACTTCCTCTTTGGCGGTGGTGATGGGTTTGCAGGCTTCCGAAATGCAAAATTAATTGGGGCTATCAATCCTGATACTGAAACCTTTATCAAATACATTCAACAGCAAGAAGCTAAAGGTGAGAAAATTACAACAGGTTTTGGAAATGTTAAAACCTACTTAGCTGAGGTTCCTGATGATGCGGTTGATTCAGATGACACAACAACAGGACCTAATACTCCAAATAACCCTTCCACTTCAACAACTCAAACAAACTTACCTGGTGATGGACAAATGACCAACCAATTACCAGCTTCCCACAGTATCCAAAACAAAGCAATCGTCTTAACACTTGGGAATAAAAAAGCTGCAGCTAAATCAGAAAATCATTATGAAAGTAAAGCAGTCAGTCTTCCAGAAACTGGTGAAAATACTTCTGCAAGCTTTATCCTAGCTGGAATCAGCATTTTAGGAATGGCTGGACTAGTTGTTAAACGCAAAAACAATTAGGCTACAGATTTAGTCCCATCAAAATACTCCTCCTTGGTGATTCAAGGAGGAGTATTTTTCTCTTATTAATGACGGTGGCAAGAACATTGGCCAGGAAGGCATTGGCAAATCACCTTATCCACTGCTTCAGACTTTTTAGTATCTAGCAGTTTCTCAAGATCTGCGATATCTCGCAAAGTCATCGGTGTATCCAGCAATAACCTTTCAATTAGTAACTTATGATTCGTAACACAAATTTTAGAAAAGGTATCTGAAACACTCGTCCATTGACCCATCTCTTCGGAAATCAAGGCTCTGTACCAAAAACGACGGCCCTCACGACGACTAGCTAACAACTCTTTTTCAACCAAACGGGTTATCATAGTCTTTATAGTTGAATCCGACCAATCATGATTCTGTTGCAAAACATCAATGATAAAGGCACTGGTTGCTTCCTTAGATGCCCAAACAACCTTCATAACCTCCCATTCAGCATTTGAAATCTGTGGCATGATAATCTCCTTGTTTACAATTGTAAATAAATTTTACCCCATCTGTTTGTTAGTGTCAAACTTCATACACTAGGTGATTTGATACCGTGAACAAATCATCTTAACGGTAAAACCCAATCCTTAAACTTGTTCTTTCAAATCTCCTGAGGTTGACAAAACTTTTTTGGACCTGTGTAACTTTGAGGATCAAGATAAAAAGGTCCAATGGACCTTTTAGAATGTTAATTATCTTTACGGTCTAAATGACGTAATAATTCGTCAATTTTATTACCGTATTCAATAGACTCATCTTTTTCAAAAGATAAATCAGGAATCTTGTACATGTGTAAGTTTTTACCTAGTTCACGTTTGATAGTTCCTGTGGCTTTTTCTAAACCAATTTGAGCTTTTTGATTATCAGAAGCCAGTTCACTGTGGATTGTATAGTAAACTTTTGCCAATGATAAATCACCCAACATTTGAACATCTGTGATGGTAACATCCTGAACACGAGGGTCACGAACCTTGAGACGCAGGATTTCATTGACTTCGCGTTTGATTTCCATCCCAACGCGATCAACACGATGATTTGCCATAATATGATACCTACTCCATTAGAGGAGCTATTCTAGATAGCTACAAGATTGACAATATAATTGTGATAACTTCGGCTAGCTTTTGAAATAGTTCCTAAAAGAGAGTCCTTCCTTTCATTTTATTTAATAAGCCTTCATGAAAAACAAAAATGATTAAGCATGCCTGCCCTTAAATAGTTACAAATATAGAAACCATTATCTTATTTTTCGAAGAGCGTTTAATAGATTGTAATGTTTAAGAGTCAACTGTAGTCTTTTGAATTAACTTTGATAGATCGTCACTTTCGACTTGCCGTACACGAGTACTGTCTGCGTCTTTCTGTTCCTTGTCTGAAAGCTAATTCATTTGACTATATTTTCAAGAAAAGCTAGGCTACTCACCTAGCTTTTTAATTATCTATTCGCAAAAATAGCTTATTTTCTAACAATTTCTTCCATGATATAAGCTTCGATGGTATCGTCAACTTTAAGATCGTTGAAGTTTTCAATCATAAGGCCACCCTCTTGAGCGTTTCCAACTTCTTTAACGTCATCTTTATAGTGTTTCAAACTAGCTAATTTACCATCAAAGATAACAACACCATCACGGATGACACGAGCGCTTGAGTCACGTGTAATTTTACCGTTGATGACCATGAATCCACCGATAGTACCAACTTTAGAAACTTTGAAGGTTTCACGGATAATTGCTTCACCAAGAACTTTTTCTTGATATTCAGGATCCAGTTTACCTTTCATCGCTTCTTCAACTTCCTCGATGACCTTATAGATAATGCTGTGAAGGCGAATTTCAACTTCATCTGCATCAGCCTGTTGACGTGCTTGAGGTGTCGGACGAACGTTAAAACCAATGATAACAGCGTTGGAAGCTTCTGCTAGGGTGATATCTGACTCATTAATGGCACCAACTGCTGAGTGAACCACATTAACACGAACACCCTCTACTTCGATTTTAAGAAGAGAAGCTGCCAAGGCTTCAACAGAACCCTGAACGTCGGCTTTGATAATAACATTAACAGTCTTAACCTCTCCGGCTTTAAGAGTATCAAAGAGGTTCTCGAGACTAACACGTTGTGTATTTTGACGTTGTTTCATCAGAGCCCGCTTAGCCCGTTCTTCACCAGCTGCACGAGCGGCTTTTTCATCAGCGTAAACAGCAAAATGATCACCAGCCATAGGTGTTTCGTTCAAACCAGTAATAGAAACTGGTGTTGATGGCGCAGCTGTTTTAACACGACGACCAAGATCATTGACCATCGCACGAACACGCCCAAAGGTATTACCGACAACGATTGGGTCTTGAACATTAAGGGTTCCTTGCTGAACGAGAAGGGTCGCAACCGCACCTTTACCTTTATCAAGACGAGCCTCAATTACAGTACCGATGGCACGAACAGTTGGATCGGCTTTTAACTCTTCCATTTCCGCGACAAGAAGAACTGTTTCAAGTAATTCATCGATATTTTGACCGAATTTCGCTGAAATTTCCACAAACTCAGAATCACCACCCCAAGCCGTTGAAATCACCCCATGTTCAGCCAATTCACCAATAACACGTTCAGGGTTGGCTCCTGGTTTATCAATTTTGTTAATCGCAACAATGATTGGAACACCAGCAGCTTTTGAGTGATTGATCGCCTCAATGGTCTGTGGCATAACACCATCATCCGCAGCCACAATTAAGATGGTCACATCAGTTACTGAAGCTCCACGTGCACGCATAGAGGTAAAGGCAGCGTGTCCTGGTGTATCCAAGAAGGTAATTTTTTTACCGCTGGTTTCAATTTGATAAGCACCGATATGTTGAGTGATACCACCGGCTTCTCCAGTTGCAACACGTGAATTACGTAGGGTATCGAGAAGAGTTGTTTTACCGTGGTCAACGTGACCCATGATTGTAACAACTGGGGCACGTTCTACTAATTCATCAGGATTTAAGTAGTCTTCATCTGCAAAAAAGCGTTCGATATCTGCATCATCCACTTCAATCTTAGCGTGAGCTTCAATACCATAATCAACCATCAAGAGTTCAATGGTATCACCGTCCAATGATTGGTTTTGTGTTGCCATAACACCCATCATAAAGAGTTTTTTGACAATTTCAGCAGGCTCACGTTTAATGCGTTTTGCAATTTCAGCAACCGTCATACCTTCAGTATATTCAAATTCCTTAGGTAATTCATGGAATTTACGCTCTGTTACTGGTTTTGGAGCATTATTACCATTACGGTTGTTTTTACCTTTTTTGTTTTGTTTATTTTTGTTCCAGTTACTATTTCTTTGATTTCTCACTTGGTTTTGATTCGTCCGATTTTTCTTATTTTTACTTTGCTTAGGACCATCTTCATGCTGACTTGAATAATCACGCGATTTATCAAGACGACCCTGTTTTTTACGACGGTTGTCTGATTGAGTAGGAGCTACTTGTGCTGGAGCAACCGCCACCTTAGGCTTGATAGAATCTGCAGCTAGACGAGCAGCTTCTTTCGCCTTTTGTTCTTTTTCAGCCTCAGCTTGTTTTGCTTTGCGGGCTTGTTCTTGGGCGATTTGAGCCTGACGCTTCGCTTCCTCTTGTTCACGGAAACGTGATTCACTTTGGCGTGAATACTCAGCATTTTGTTCAGCTTTTAGAGCGGCAGCACGTGCTTTGAAATCTATTTTTGGTCCAGGTTGTTGCTGACGATTTTGTTGGCGATTACGACTGAATCGATTGTCCCGGTCGCGGTCATTACGATTTGACTGTTCGAAACGACGGTTATTATTAGAACGATTGTCTTGCTGACGACCGCCATTATGCTGACCTTGTTGGCTGCGATTGTCCCGTCGGCGATCGTTTGATCGATTATCACGACGGTTTTGACTGTTCCCATTACGATTGTCTCGATTACCGCCATTAGCACGACGCTCGGCTTCAGCCTTGGCTTTAGCTTCACGCTCGGCTTTAAAGTTACGACTTTGTGGACGTGGCTTTGCGACACTTGGTTTTTCGGTTTCAGACTTTTGATTAGGTTCTTCAACCTTTGAAGCAGTTTCTTTTGCCTTTTCAGTTACCGATGACTGACTAACTTCCTGAAATTTCGGTGTACTTGACACTTTCTTCTCAGTTGTTTTTGGTGCTGCCTTACCTTTAAAAGCTGCTGTAAGGCGTTCAGCATCAGTTGCTTCAACACTTGACGCATGACTTTTAACTGCCAATCCTAACTCTTGAGCCTTGGCCACAACTTCCTTACTTGCGACACCGACTTCTTTCGCAATTTCATATAAGCGTTTTTTTGACACGTGATGTCCTCCTATTCTTTATGCCATAAGAGTCCTCATTTTCTTTGAAAATCCAGCATCAACAATGGCGATCGCCTTTCTCGGCTTACCAATTGCCATGCTTAATTCCAGTGTATTAAACACTGTGGAGACTTCTATTTGATAGTATTTACTTTTATCCGTGATTTTTTTAGTCAAATTATCGCTAGCATCATTAGCTAGAAAAATCAATTGCGCTTCCTGATGTTGAATTGCTTTAATAACTAATTCTTCACCAGATATGACTTTCCCAGCTCTCTGTGCTAAGCCGATTAAATTGGCTAATTGCTGATGATTATTCAAGACCGAGCTCTCTTCTTTTCACCTTGTGGTCAACGTAAGCAATTAAATCATCATAGAATGCATCAGTAATTGTCACTTTGAAACTACGGTCAAAAACACGCCGTTTTTTAGCTTCCTGTGCTTCCTGATTATCTAATTTAATATAAGCTCCGCGACCGTTCGCTTTTCCAGTTGGATCGATAAAAATATCACCCTCTTTGTTTTTAACAATCCGAAGCAAATCGCGTTTATCGATCACTTCACCAGAAACAAGCGATTTTCTTAAAGGTATTTTACGTGTTTTAGCCATAAATACCTCCTCTATTGTTATTCTTCATTAAGTGCTTCTTCAAGCGGTGTTACATCTATGTCTTGTTCTTCTAGTGAGTCTGCTTCTATCACTGGTGCTTCAACTGAAACAGCCTCTTCGTCCTCAGATGCCAAAGCTTGTTGCGCTTCTATTTCTTCGTACTCAGTAGCAGACTTAATATCGATACGGTAACCGGTCAAATGTGCTGCCAGACGTACGTTTTGACCGCGACGACCAATCGCCAGCGATAATTTACTGTCTGGAACAACGACTGTTGCACGTTTGCTGTTTTCTTCATCAAAGAGCACCATGTCAACTTCTGCAGGAGCAATTGCATTATAGATAAATTCTGCAGGATCTTCAACCCATTGGATGACATCGATATTCTCTTCAACTGGTACTTCAATACCTGTTTTAGCATCAAAGCGTGTTGGGTGGAACTTGCTGATAACTTTTTTGATGTTTGATCCTCCACGACCAACAATAGTACCAATGGCATCAACATTAGGATTGTGACTACGAACCGCAACCTTTGTACGATCACCAGCTTCACGAGAAACGCTCATAATTTCCACTGTGCCATCAAAGACTTCTGGAATCTCCTGCTCCATGATGCGTTTGATGAATTCAGGGTGACTGCGGCTAACAAACACATTGACACCTCGAGGGTTATTTTCTACTTTGTAGACGTAGACTTCAATGCGATCATGCGACTTGAATGTTTCACCTGGGATCTGATCCTGATGTGACAATTGCGCTTCCAAAGAACCAAGGTTAACATAGATAAAGCGTTGGTCGAAGCGTTCAACAGTACCAGTCATGATTTCACCTTCATGCTCCTTGTATTCGTTGAAAGTAACTTCACGCATTTGTTTACGCATTTTTTCCATGATTGTTTGTTTAGCTGATTGAGCAGCTACACGGCCAAATT
The DNA here is from genome assembly GCF_040225085.1 of Streptococcus jiangjianxini. Classification (NCBI taxonomy): domain Bacteria; kingdom Bacillati; phylum Bacillota; class Bacilli; order Lactobacillales; family Streptococcaceae; genus Streptococcus; species Streptococcus jiangjianxini. The sequence goes on from NZ_JBEHGL010000009.1 coordinate 60,993, forward strand.
CAGCAACTGACTCTTCGAAACGGATCTTATCGCCAAGCTCGTAAGCTGAACTGATAGCTAAAGCGTCTTTTAAACTAATTTCAAGCCGACTATCAAAGACCTCATCAACAACCTCGCGAACTGTATAAACTTGGAAATCACCTGTTTTTTCATTGAACTCAATAACACAGCTTTCTGACTGTCCATAACGGCGTTTATAGGCTGATTTTAAAGATTCAGTCACAGCATCAATGATATCCTCTTTATTAATGTGCTTTTCTTCTTCCAAGATGCGGAAGGCTTCTAACATTTCTTTGCTCATGTTTCTCTCGCCTTAATACTTAAGGCAATTCCTTTCTTCTCAATGACTAGCGTTACAACTTCACCGCTAAACGGGCTTTAGCAATGGTTTGATAGGGAATTTCAACAGTTTTATGACGCGTCTTATCCAAGTAATCAATGGTCAGAATTTCACCATCGAAGGAAACCAAGTCACCTTCAAACAACTTGATTTTATCAATAGCTTTGTAAAGACTGACGCTGACGTATGAGCCAACCGCATTCTCCAAAGCTTCCTTAGTTTTCAATGGACGTTCCAATCCAGGGCTAGATACTTCCAAAAAATATTGTTCTGGGAAAGGATCCGGCTTAATAGTATCTAGTAAAGGACTAATAATATCCGTTAATTCTGCCGTATCGTCTACCGAAATACCCCCAGGCTTATCTATAAAAATACTAAGGACGTAATCGCCACCCATTTTTCCATATTCTACATCAACTAATTCGTAAGGATCCTTAATATGAGGTGTAACCAATTCAGTTACCTGTTCAACTATTGTTGCGATAATAATCCCTCCTTGCACAGACAAGAGGCGAAGTCATTACCCCGCCCCTTTCTCATTATTTTAATTAATCATATCATAATAATAGACAACTTGCAAGCCTAAAGCGCCTTCCGTTTACGCTATACGCATGTAGAAAATGGATGTTACTATTTCTAAACACACACATGTTTCAACATAATTTCATAAAACTCACACAAGAGCATAAATGACGTCTTATTTCAGGGATGTTACAACACATCTTCTACCTAAAAAATGGCATTTGAAATGAAACACTATTTTCTTGAAAAACTTTCTTCCTACGCTTAGCATGCCACATTTTATGATACTAGCATCTAATCTTCCTTAGCCAAATCTCCCTTAATATCAAAAGTATACTTGTGACCTTGTGTTAAACTTTGGTAGAATCCTTTGCCATCGTACAATTGGAAAACACGAACGTTTTCTCTTTCCTTATGATCAGGATAGACTTGTTCCACAAAGGGATTTCCTGCCAGTACTTCCTCTAATTTTTCCTCACCTAACTCACGAACTTTACCTTCAATGCGAATAACTTGAATCAAATATTCCTCTTGGTACATGCCAGTTATAGCTATGTGAGGATTCGTTTGCAGTTGATTATAAAAACGAGTTGTAGGACTTGTCATGAAAAAAACCCCTTTTTCATTAGCCAAACCAATATGAATAAAACGAGCATGAGGTTGCCCTGCTAAATCAGTAGAAGCGATTACAGATGGAGACATTTTAGTCTCCAATAAATTCAAAATTTCCTTAACTTTCATAAAAACCTCTTTTCTCTTTTGTAAACGTTTTTATTGTTATTTTATCATATTAGGTGTATTTTTTCACACAAATATAAATGCTGGTCTTGGTAAAATAAAAAAACTTACAGAGTATGAGAACATCACCAAAACCGCTAAGCGACTATACCATTCGCAAATTTTCCTTAATGCTTGCTTAAAAATAGCATGAATAACTCTGTCACAAAACTCCTGAATACTGGAGTAAAAAGTGTTGCCTTCTCACTCGTTTACTCTGGGATTGACGCATATTGGTTATGACTACCTTTTGGGACTTTAGTGTTTTTAGACTCCTTATCCGCTACATAAACCTTGCTACCACATTTCTGCTCGTAAAACCACGATTTCGCTATCCCTTCCTTTGACGGTTACAGTTTCTAGTGTCAGACTTAAAACAGTCTATCCCCAGACTGTTTTAATCCGATACCTCACGATAGTCAGGCTTGGGAGTCGCTATTGATACTCATTTAAGAAAATAGTGAAAATGCTAGCTTTGATTTTTAATGAGTATGAGTTCACCAGTAGCGGGTGCCCACAGAGGACTTGCACCTCAGATATACGACATGCCCGTCGTACAAAAAGAGTGACTGGTAAGATTTTTTCACCAATCACTCTCTAAAGCACGCATATGCCTCTTATTTAAATGCCCATAGCATCGATTTAAACTCAGTGTCCAAAAACTCCTCAGACATGAAAATCTTGGCATCACACTCTCAAGGTATATGCCCATCAGATTAAAACACTGAGGAACAAAAACAACGATAGATATAAGAAATTTTCTCTAAAATTGATTTTCGCAGGTAAGTGGTGGGCGAACACCTTACAAACTGCATGAAATCAAGGATTAAAAAGGAGAGGAGGGGATTCGAACCCCCGAGCCCCGTTAAGGACTACACGCTTTCCAAGCGTGCGCACTCGGCCACTATGCGACCTCTCCATAAAGCGGAAAATTCCGCTACTCTTTTAAAATTGTGCTTCCACACGGTAAATGACTTGACCTTTCGAAGAAAACTTGCGCTCATACTCAGTCATCACATTACCTTCGTAATCACTGGCATGCAAATCAAGCCAAATCTGCTTCAAGGTCATACCATACTGTGAAAAACTGGCTAAACTGTACTCAAACAGACCACGGTTATCTGTTTTGAAATGAATTTCACCATGTTCGGGTAAGATTTGCTTATAGGTATCTAAGAAAGTCTTATAAGTCAATCGACGCTTTTCATGCTTAGTCTTAGGCCATGGATCCGAGAAATTCAAATACATGAGAGCAACTTCTCCATCTTCAAAATAGTTGGTCAAACTCGACCCATCCACACGAAGCAAACGAACATTTGGAGCCTGACTCTCGATAACCTTGTCTAAGGCATAGCTAAGAACAGAGACTTGGATGTCGATACCGACGTAGTTAATATCTGGATTCTGCAAAGCCATGCCTGTGATAAAAGCGCCTTTTCCAGAACCGACTTCGATATGAATAGGATTGTCATTACCAAATACTTGATGCCATTTTCCTTTAGCATCTTCTGGATTTAAAAGGACGTGTTGAGGATGATTTTCTAAATAGTCTTCAGCACCTTTGCGCTTGCGAACTCTCATTTAAATAACTCTCTAAATTTTCTAAGGGCATAAATTTCGCGGTTAACGCGCTCCATATCACGATTATCAAAATACTTTTGAATCTGTGATAAATAAGACAACTGACCATACCAATAAACCTTGTCCATCACAGCTTTAGGATTATCATACCCATAATAAATAAGCCAGTCTGACCAAGCCACACGAGGAACATAGTGGCTAAGAAGATGCCCAATGTCATACATAGGGTCAGTCAAGCGAACCGAGTCCCAATCAACAAGGTAGATAACACCGCTGGTAGTAATAATCCAGTTGTTATGCCGAACATCACCATGAACAATTGTAGCATCATCTCGGTCGAAATTTGGCAAGCTTTGTTTTAACCCTTTAACAATCGACTGAATAAAGGTATTCTCACGCAACTGAAGTGGCATTTCGCGTTCTAATTTAGCAAGGAGCTCATAGGGATTTTCAATCTGATACTTAAGCTGTAACAGCTGATTAGCTAGATGCTTTGATTTGTGCAAACGTAACAAAACTTGGACAATCTGTTTGCTCATCATATCTTGTTTAATCAAGGTGCGACCGTTAAGCCACTCCTGTGCACTCATCATGTCCCCATTGCCTAATCGTTTAGCCCACAGCAATTGAGGGGCAATCTGCTCTTTAGCTAAGGCTGCTAAAATGGGAGTAGTATTTTTTTTGACAAAAACACGTTCCCCAGATGGGTAGGTTCCCATATAGGCTTTATTACTTTTCCCACGCATGGGTGTCAATGTTAAATCGTTATCAATAACTGTCACCATACCCTCCTTTTTTTGATACCGCTTTAGCTTTTATTTTACTTGTTTTTGAGGACTTAGTCAACAAACTTCTTCAGCTTATTTGGCAAATACACCAAGCTTAGAACAAATATGATTGGCAGAATGGCCAAAAATCGCCAATTTAGAACAACAAGACTCAATTGAATCAAGCCCAGGCCAGAAGATATTTTCATTAGTAGACTTTTAAAAGCTTGTAATTTGGCGTCACTTCCAACTGGATATAAACGTGTCATGACTTGATAATCGTAAATCCGATATAGCCCAAGAAGCTGAAACAACAGGAGGTAATCGAAAAGTCCGATCATGGCTACTCCCCACCAATTAGGCATTAGAACTCCAAGAACTAGACTGATAACCAGCAACCTGAGACTAAGCCAGAAGTAATCACCACTTCTTAAATAGGCACGCGCATACAGTTCCAGCCATACATTTTGGTTTTTGGCTTTTGTTAACAATCCTAAAAGTGGATTGAGGTATTTTCTTGGTTTCGTTGTGCTGGAAATCCCTTTTACCGTTGTAAACAATGAAAAAAAGGTCAAAATTTCTTGTTGTCTTCGTTTTTCATAACGGATTAATTTGTCAAAATTCAATAAAGAACCGTGATAAAATCCTTTCATGTGACGACGTAGCCGTGCTCCTCTGAGAACTAAAAGCAGGATAATATAAATAATGAACTGCCACAATGCCCAACCCGACAAGAGAAAAATAGGAGCTAATAAAAGAGTGACAAATACTTGAAGACCTCCCCAAAGTATGAAGGATTTCTTTGCAGCTTTTTGTACATTTGCCTGAAACAAAGTCTCCTGTGGCAAGAGAAACACCTGATCAGCAGCTTCCATATAGGTTGCTAGCTTACCAAAAAAGGTCATAGCAAGCGTTGCCAAGATAGAGAATACTATGGGGAGAAAAGACCCTTTAGGAAAATGATTGATGAGATCGGTATACTGTACGACCAAAAAGCCCAGAAGGAACATTAGAACTAAAATAAAATGATCGTTAAAAACATAGCGCAGATACTTGGCACAACGTTGATTAAACTCTAATTGACGCTTTTGAATGAGATTTTTCATCTTAATTCTCCTGTGTCAATTGCATGTAAATCTCGGTTAAATCAGCATTGGGTAAACGAAACTGCTGGCGCAGTTCTTCTAAGCTACCATTTGCTAGGATTTCACCCTGGTGAAGAATGACAAATCGATCGCACATTTTCTCCGCTGAATCAAGGACATGAGTGCTCATAAGCACCGCTGTTCCTTTTAGTTTTTCTTCTGCAATAATAGCAGTCAAATCTCTAATAGCTAAAGGATCAAGCCCTAAGAAGGGTTCATCAACAATCAGTAAACGGGGCTCTATTAAAAGGGCTGCAATAATCATAACCTTCTGTTTCATCCCTTTTGAAAAATGAATGGGATACCAACCTAGCTTATCCTCCAAACGAAAAAGCTTTAAGAGTTTCTGACGCAGTTCCTTTTGTTCTCCTAAATCATAGGCTAGAGCGACTGTGTCTAAATGTTCTTGCAGGGTTAATTCTTCATACAGGATTGGTGTCTCAGGGATATAACCGATTTTGCGGCGGTAACCTTCTGGATTCTCCAATAATTGCATCCCATCTAAACTCACACTTCCTTGATAGGGCTGCAAAAGGCCAATAATTTCATTGATAGTGGTCGATTTACCAGCACCATTGAGACCAATTAGACCAACAACTTCCCCAGAAGCAACTTCAAAAGAAATATCTTTTAAAACAGGAATATTAACATAACCACCAACCAAGTGATCTATTTTTAACATGACGATTTTTCCTAACTTTGATATACTAGACTTAATTATAACATTGCGTATAACATAACGTATTATACTACCATCAAAACGCCTATTTAATAACGTTTTGAACAAAACTGATACTATATATCATAACATATCATAACCCTAAAAGTTGGTTAAAAAGTTGGCTAAAAAGTTTACCAACCCCATACGAGTTCAGCAGGCAAGAATTAGCGTAGTTACCAGCTACGCTTTTTTATTGCTGAAATTATTATATTAAGAAAAAGCCAAGCGAAAAGCTAGGCTTGTAATTTCTTATCAGCGATGGCGTTTGTAAGGGTCTGTGAAAAGTTCAAACCTAATTCACGCCCTAGAGTATCCGCCCAACGTGGAATAGTGAGTGTTTTCTTTACAGGCTCTTGGCTACCTAGGTATTCAGCAACATCAACCATCACCATAGAGACGAAAGACTTGCTAGGATCGTAAGTCAAGTTTATATCATCTTCACCATGAAAGGGGTTATTATCAACCAAAGATAAATCGTTAATATCTGACGGCTCAGGAATATCACGCCCGTTCTCGATATAATCAGCTAGCATAATCCCTAACCAATCGCTAGCCATTGCCAAAGCGTTAGCCATATTCTCGCCTTGTGTTGCTGAGTTCTCAAAGTCTGGAAAAGTCACAAAGTAAGGGACGTTTGTCCCGTCTGTATCGTCATAATAAAATAAAGCTGGATAAGTAACAAGCATAGTTTACCCCCTAAAAGAAACAAGCGGTAGACTGTCTTTATAACAGCCCTGCTTGCTTTTTGATACCCCGTTCAGTGTATTTGTTGATTTCACCGTGGGGGATATTACCAAATTCTGACACATGGCAGAATTTAAGCACCGTTCAGTGTATTTGTTGATTTCACCGTGGGGGATGGTTATAGGACGTTCGCCTGCTTTTTCAAGCTTAACGTGCGACCCTTTTCCACCCTTAATTTCTATTCAACCGTGAGCGGTCAAAAGTTTAACCATCTCTTTTTGTGTCATAGGCATAGCGCTTTTACCTCCTGACAAGATAATTATATCATACGTGTTACACGTATTCAACCAAAAACAGATTATTTTGCACATCAAATAACGCTCTAAAACGTGCCAAAACTTTAACTTGTGAGTATACCTGCTTTAAATCCTATGGCTAGGCTTATACTTGTAATTCTTCACGGATTGCTTTTTGTAATAACTGACTAAAATTGACCTTGTTTTCTTTTCCGACTTCAACAAGCCAACTTGGTAAAGTTACCGTCTTATTGACAACTTTTGACCGTTCACGCTCACGGACAAGCTCAGTATCTACTGAAATAGCCTGTAAGATATCTTCATCACTGGAAAGCACTCCCGCTAAAGCTTTAAAGCTAGATGGTGTTGGAAATTCCTTGCCTTCATCTTCAAACATGACGGTATAGATTTCAAGCACTTCACGGGCGTTATAAATAGCCTCGTTCAACGTGTCCGCCTCGCTGATTGCTCCTTGGAAATCTGGGAAAGTGATTGTGTAGCCGCCGGTTTCTTTATCTGCTTCAAAAAGTGCTAGGTAGGTATATTTCATAATATTAAACTAAGCCAATGACCAAAATCCCCTTAAGGGATAGGAAGCGATTATTTCACTCCCCATACAAGATTTTTAGAATATTGTTCAGTGTACCAGGTCTATAGTCTTTTTCCTTTGGTTTAGGTATCGTTACCGTTCGCCCGTCCTCATGTTTCCAAACTTCATGCGACCCTTTTCCAAAGTTAGTTTTGCTAAAACCTTGCTTCTTAGCAATTTTCTTTAGCTCTCGCTCTGTCAATGGCTCATCTCCTTTCTTTATCTTTAAATATATTATACACTTGTTTAAAACACTTGTCAACGATTAACACGTATTTAAAACGATTGTTTTAGCTATCTACGTGTATTCAACTTCAACCCCTATGGCTAGGCTTTTCACCATTTTTTACCCGTCAAAAACCCGTCAAAACCGCATAAAATCAGCGTTCTACTAGTTTCCAAAAATTTCAAAAAGGGAATTTTTTGCACGGAAGAGGGCGGCGTTATCAGAATACGAATATTCCTGCCCCGATAAAAAAGATAGGGGGTATATCCGAATAATACATACTCCCCCCACTTTAGTATTCCCCGCTATTCCAACTCTGATTCAGCAACACTTTATCTAATTCAGCCATTGCCTCTTTCTTCAGCCGAAAGAACTTTGAGCGACTTATATCAAGACGTTCTTGTGCTTCAGTCAAGGTTTCAGTGTTCACTATTGCAAACAACGTCATTACTAATTCCAAGTCTTTAATCTGTTGTAGAATGTTCAGCAATTGTTTTCGCTCTTTGTGTAGCTGTTCAATCTGTTTCATCAGATAATTAGATTGGTTTAAATAAGCTACTGTCTTGCTCTCTACTGCATTTGTTTTGCTTGTCTGTACTCTTACATTAGAAAAACTTTGAGAACCGTAGACAATGCTTAATGTCGCTTCTCTGTCTTCTTCCAACGTCTTAATCATTTTTGGAATAGACTTTAATTGATTGATTAGTTGTTTAGCGTCCACCTATGCCCCTCCGTGTATGGTATAATAAGATTGCAATGCTTATTAACACGGAAGCCGGCGAGTGCTGGTCTTTTTTTTGTTTTTTGGCGCGAAAAAATTTGTACAGTGACGGCGTGAAGCTCGGCGAACCACCTAGGGAGGGGGATACCCCCCATCATGATGATCCGTCGGTAACTGGTTGCCCACATATGCCACAAGTATTTCTAGTTTTAAGAATAACCTTCTTATTCTTCTCAAAAGCCACCCTGTGTGGTCCGCTCCTATCAGGTCTTGAAGTATTATTTTCTATACTCCCAATCTTACATATCTTGTATTCTGTAAGGTTCAGACAAATAGACACAAACGTAATCATATCAAGGCTTTACTTACAATCCTTAAAAACGTATCTTACATTTTTTCAATATGTCAGATACAAAGGCAGTTACTACGTAAAATTAGTAACTGCCTTTTACTAATCTTCAAATTTAAGGTTGTTTACCATTTCTTGCCAAGCATTATCAATTTGTTTTGTTTTTTCGCTCTTGATTCCAAGTGTTTGTTCAGCCTCTTCCTCTGCAAGCCTGATAGCTTCTTGTCTGTGCCTTTCTGATTCTGCTTCACGCTTTCGGCGTTCTTCTTTCAGATAAGCTTCCGATGCTCGGTCGATTATTTTTTGATCTTCATCGATTTTCTTTTGGATCTTATTGTTGTACTCTTCCCAACCTTTATTGATTTCTTCTTCTCTAGCTTTACAGCTTTTGTCAGCCCCTTCGATAAGTTTATCGTGCCATTCATAGGGATTTTGTTCTTTTGTCATTATTTTGTCATCTCCTTATATTGTTTAATAAACTGGTCTACCAAATAGGCAGGGTTGCTTTTAGGTTTATAGCGTAGTCCCAAATAAATTTCAGAATTAATGTAGCCACGTTCATCTTTTTTGAATTCTTCGGAATTTTTTCCGATTTGATTTTGTAAAATTCCTAACGTCTCAGAAATAAGCGCTAGCGTATCATTGTACTCTTTACCGATTTTTTCTAAATCTACAAAGAAAAGTTCTAGCTTTTTAGTTGTCTCGTCAATTTTTTTATCCGACACTTCGATAATTTCATGATATAAACTTTGATATTTTTCTTTGTCTACGAGCGGTGAGTGTCTTAATTCGTTCAAGTTATCTGATAATAATTCCTTTGTGTTTTCTAACGTCCACAATTCATCTTTAGCTTTATTATAAGCCTCCTTATCAATGTTCTTTTTCGCTTCAATGATAGATTTTTTTGCTTGTTCGATTTCGGGAGATAAAGCTGTATAGTCGTTTTCTAGTTCTGTGATTTTAGCTTCAGCCGTTTGTTTTAATTTTGTCAATTCGTTTTTTATTTGTTTAAGTGTACGTTCCATTTTGTTTCTCCTTTTTGATGGTATTAGTTATTAGTGTATTGATAATTTATTACGTATCATTTCTAATCGGTGGTTTTATGTTATTCTCCTATCTATTATATTCCGTCACCCTCAACCGCTCTAGCGATCTTCTTAAGCCTATCTGACTTATCAAAATAGCTGTCATAAGTCACAAACACGCCATACCCTACGCCGTGAACTTCCACCACGTCCACTTCACAAGCTCATAGCGTGCCTGTAAAGTAGCCTAGAACGGCTAACCTAATATCTTCCGCCGTTGGTTGAAACAGCGTGTTATACGTCCAATAATGCTTCATTTAGTAATTCCTATTCTTGAAATAGAGCATCAATTTCTTCATCAATCATTGCTTCAGATTGATTATAGTAATCCTTGAAGCTGTCACAAATACGCTTAAAGATATAATTCAACTTCTTATCTTCCGCATATTCCACATAGAGCTGATTATTTGCTCCACCTTGTCCATCGTTGAAGTAAGCCACCTCAATAACAGGCTGTTCATAAGTTCCTGCCATATACCCTATAAGAGCATGACCAGCGGTTTGTGCCGTGCCAAAGTCTTTGAAGTCATAGTGAAATGTAAATGTTTTTGGTGTATCTGAAATTGTCTTCATGTTATTCCTCAAATCTACTACACTAAATCCATAACTGTAGTAACTTTTTTTAGCAAGTGTAGTAACTATAAACGCCGTCATATCAACGTTTCTAGCCAATCTACTACAGTTACTACAGTTACTACAGTGATTTTGTTCAGTGCAACTTTTTTTATTTTATTTTTTCTTTTTGTTTTTCTGTTTTATTTTTATATTAATATTTACTGTATTAAGTGTAGTAGTGTAGTAATAATAGAGATAAACCCTTGATATAATAAGGTTTTTGAGTTACTACAGTTCTACTACACCACTACTACAGTTAAGACTTTTTCAACTTATATCCTCTAACGCTAACATTCTTACGCTTATCATTTTCCTTTCTAAGAGCTGGAAACGACCTATTAGCGTAAAATGGTGTATCGCTATCTGGGAAGAAACCTCTTGGATAACTCCGATTGATTCCAATGCTTATCGGATAAGGAGCAGATTCCCACCCTCTCGGCAGATTAGCTTTTACTTCCTTATGGAATGCTTCGCTGGGGGTGTAATCTTTAACCTTATAATAATCGGTATAGAACCCCCAAATATACCAAACAAATTCATTAGGTAAGAACGTACTCTCTAGTTCGTCTGTGAAGAAACTTTCTACAAATCCGACGATCGGTTCAGAATCCTTGATATTATTAGCCAAGGCTTCTTGTGAGGCTTTAGCTTCAATGTCTTGCCATGGTGTTTCAATGGCTAGTTTTAGAAAGTATTCTAACACTTCTGATCGTCTTAAATAATCATTCTTAATAGCTCTATTTGGCTTACCTTGATAGGCTTTTTTAAACGGCACAACCACAAAACGCCTAGTGATAGCCCCTTTGTCCGCTTCCATCTTCGGAAAACCGTTTGACGATTGAACAACGGGCAATCTTAAACGCAACGTGTAAGGCGTCTTTCCTTTTTCCTCAATCTTCAAAGGGTCGCCTGTCACAAGTGAAAAGATGGTGGATGTGTTTTTGATTCTAACATCTTTTTGAACATCATCGCCTATAACAACTGACTTTCCAATAAGAGCTGAAGTTCCAAAACGGTTCATACCGTCAAGTTCATCTACCTTTAAACTAGCAATATTGCTTTCGCCTACCATATCAGCGATAATTTGCTGAAATGACCCTTTACCACTACCGCCCTTACCTTGAAGCCAAAATAAGCGTTCTAAAGTCTTACCGGTAACAACCGATTTCAATATCTGAATGGCTAGGTCAAATAATTCATCATCATCGTCTAAAACGCTTTTTAGCCACTCTGTCGGCTTCCAACCGTTGATAGTTGGTTCTTGCCTATCTGCGTTATATGGGTAATCAATGCGCCGTGTCACAATGACACTTGGATTGTACGGCTCTAATGCCATGGTTTGGCAATTAAGAAGCCCATTGCCTAGCGCAACATAATTGTCGTTGATTTCTCTAATCGTGCTATTTCTAGCGATCATATAGAGAACATCTTTAGCTTTTCGTTCCGTTGTATCATCATTGATAACTGTGATAAGATCTTTGATTAAAACATTATTTTCTAAGTAAATCCCCTTATCTGGATCATATAAGCAAAGTGGGGGTTCTTGGTTGTCATTAACAGGCTTGATTCTGACAAAACGGATATACTCCATCAGAAACTTAGCCATTGATGCGGGTTGTTTAGAAATAGCTTTAGCATACGCTTTTTTAGCGTGTTCTTTCGCTTCTTCTTCGATAACGTCCCTTGTGGTGATTCCGTCGGTATCTCTGTCAAGAGCTTCTGCTATGCGCTTTTTGACACTAGCTTTATTAAGATAAGCTTGATAGGCGGATTCATAGGCGTCTTGCCTTACTCTATCAGCAAAATAGCCTATTTGCCCTTTAATGCCGTTTAAGCTGGTTAAAAAGTTGTCTTTTTGTTCCGGTAAACTTCGGGTTATTGATTCCCAATCTAATTCTGTCAAACAGTCGCCCCCTCTCCGTTATAATATCTATTCACCTCTTCAAGTAGAAAAGCATTCAGGCTTGTTGTTCTCAAGGCTGTTGTTAAATACAGATAGACTTTTTCTTGATCAACACCATCACGATAACAACGCCTGATAAAGCTTATCAGTTCATCTTTAGTGCTGATACCATAAGCAAAAGCTCTATCTACAATGCCTGTAAGAGATAAACCGTAACCATTCCTGTTAGCTCTCACTGTTGCAATTTGAAGAGCGTTAACAAAATCAAGCACTTTACCCCTTAAATAAGTTGGTGTCATGTCATGAACTAACTGCCACCCCCTAGCAAGATAAGTATCGATGTTGTCTGTTTCACTGACAGAAATCTGGATACCATCTTTGCCAAGATTTTCAAAATAACAGTCAGTCGGTTCAAAATAGGTCATGATACAATAGCCCTGTTTGTATAGTAGACGAGTTTTCACGCCATCTAGCCCCTTAAAGTCTTTGACCCATTCAGGGGCAATCATAATGTCAATATATCGCATTAGCCCACCCCCATAAATAGCAAGACATCACTAATCTTATAAAAAATCGTCTTACTCCCTTTAACCGGTGGAACATAAGGCTTTAAGCCGTGTTTTTTCCATCTATCTAGCGTTGGTTGTGAAACATGCAAATCTTCCCTTAATTCAGTCTGATTGATTAACCCTGTTTTACTTTGTTTGATATATTGTTGATTGACGATCGTTTCTAAAACAGGAATCAATTTTTCAATCCCTTGAAGTTGGATTGCTGTCATTAGTTCTTCAGTTTTATCTGTCATCAATTCCACCTTTCTATTTGCATAACTCTGCCATATCTACTTAGATACTCGGGTTCAGTTTCGTTTTTAAGCTCTGTAACGCCCTCTGTTGGCTCTGTTTTGCTCGGTATTTTGGTAATCTGATACATTAGCCATAAGGTGAATAAAACCACGATAGCGAGCCAAAAAGGGCTTAAATTAAGTTCTTCACTCAATGCTATCCACCTCCTCTAATCTGTTCACTACGTCTTTCAAAAGCATGTTCGCAACATTTAGTGTTGCATAGGTAGTGCTACTGTCGTCCGTAGATAAAGCCATATCTGAAATAATGGCAAGGCTAGATAAAGTAACTTTCAAATCATCAGCGGTATATCGTTTTTCTGTCATTCGTTAACCTCTAACTTTATAATTTTCTATATACGCTTTTTGTTCTTTTGGTGTCATAGCTAGATAGTATTTAATTTCTTCTTTAGATAATCTACCTTTGAGATAGTCCGTTATCATAGCTATATCTGTACTGTCTGCGCCATAAGAACGCAACAATTCTTCAGTTAGTCTTTGTGTCATTGTTTTACCTGTCTTATTGTATGGATTAATTTATTTTTACACCGCTACAGTTGTTACTGTCTAAGTTGGCGGTCGGTGTTTTACGTCTGGTCAAAAGTACCTGTAATGTGGTACAATAGAGATAATGAAAAAATACTAAACCCATCTATTGCCTGTTGATGATTTTGGTATTCATTTAGCGAAAAGGCTTGGAACTTTGGTTGGTTGTCAAAGCCTTTTTTTTGTTGTCCTTATCCATAAATTTCATTGAATTCTTTGAAATATCTGTCAGGAATGGCGGTCATTGCTTCTTGTTGAAGTTGCATGGCTTTTAGTTTGTTGGTGTCACTAGCTGTTTCTTTTGCCATAATTTCACGAGCAACAATAACTTGAACGTAGTATTCTTCAAGCTTAAGTTTGCGCCCCTCAGTGATTTCCGCTTCTTCTTCCTCCTTGATTTTAAGAAACTCAAAGTCTATGATCTCGCCTTTCTCTAACGAGTAGGAAATATTCTTGCGAGTTTTCCACGTTCCCAATCGGTGCTTGATTTTATCATCAGCCCAATCTGGAAGCCGTTCTCTTAAGAGATCCATTGTAACCAAGCCATTATCATCATAAATCTGATAAAGTAGCTCTTGTGTAAATGGTGTTTGTGTCATGTAACACTTCCTTTCTATATTTAAAGGTCAAAATTTTCCCAAGGCTCACGGATACCGAGCAACTTAGAAATTTTGATTTTCAATTCAACACTTCCTTTACCAGCCTTTAGCAAATCCGTAATTGTCCCTTGACTACGCAAGCCAACCGCTTGTGTTAGGTCGGCTTTTGTCCAACGTTTTTCGTTTAGTCGTTGCTCAACAAGAGCAACCCACTTTTGATATTGCTGATCCATTTTTTTCTCCTCTCATTTTTTATTGAATGGTAATGCGAGTTTTTGCGAAAATATTATAAAAATAATTGACATGTTTTACACTATGGTGTAAAATCAAGGCATAGAAAACCAATCAAACAAAACGCTTGATAAACCTATAATTCAACTCGCCAAAGTTTATTTTTTTTAGTTTTATCTTTCGCTTTTTGTTTCGCTTAATTATTCGCTTTACAAATTATATTTTATACCAAAGTGTTATTTTAGTCAATAAAAATTATTCTTTTTTATAAAATATTTTTTGTGATACCTAGAAAGGTTATCATATCAATGTTTTCAACATTCGAAAGAATAAAAAATCTTGCTAAAAAACAAGGAATTAGTCTGCAAAAAGTTGCTGAAGATTTAGGTTTTAGTGTTAATTATCTTTATACTTTAAAAGAAAAAACACCGAAATCTGATAACCTACAGCTTATCGCCGACTATTTCAACGTATCTACCGACTACTTGCTGGGACGGACTGACAACCCTAAACTTTACACGACACCAGACGGCAAAGAGGTAGATTTATCTGATTTACGCAATCGTGTTGTCCTGTTTGACGGAAAACCTCTTTCTGATGAAGATGTCTACAAAATCGAACAAATTATAAAGCTCTCAATCGGGGTGACAGGCAATGAAGATAAATAAACTACTTGAAGAATATAAAGTCACCCTTTTTTTATTCCATGCTGAAATGTGGGATAGGAACGGGCTCTATTTCCCCGATCTAAGAACCATTTATGTTAACGCAACATTATCTGAAGCTGAACGAGAAAAAGTTATCTTGCATGAACTAGGTCATATCAATCACGATCCGAAGCATTATAGTAGGTTGCTTTTAAAATACGAAAATCAAGCTGATAGATTTATGATCCGTGAATTGATTAAAGATTATCTTAAAGATAACGACGTATACGATTTCAACTGGTTACAATTTGCCAACTCGTACCAAATTTCAACAACTTGGGGGCAAGATATAATCATCGAAGAATTTGGGAATATTGTAGGAGAATGAACAATGAAAAAGAAAACTGTCGGGATAGGTATTGCAACTTTAGCTGTTTTTATCAGTCTAGGCTACTACTTCTTCTAAACAATTAGTTCCAATATAAGACGTTACTAAGTCAAAAATCCTAGAAAGGGGAAATATGGAAAATTTAAGCAAAAGACTAGTTGACAAAAGTGTTGAAGCTTTTATTATGGGGCTTGAAATATACAATAAACCAACAATTAAATATAGAATAGAGGGTTTTGGCTTCTTTATTTGTAATGCATCACTGAAATAGAAAAAGACCCTCAACACTTTGTTGAGAGCCTAAGAAAATCTAAATAAAAACAAAAAGATAACCCCAGGCACATAGGAATGCTCACCCTAAAGGCTTACCCCATTCTGGGACCCAGCGTTTATCCTTCACAAGTTATCTTTGTTAATTATATTATACCACGTACATATTAAATATAAAGCAATATGTTGATGTTGGCGCTCCTGCTATTAGTAAACACCTAAAAAATATCTTTACTTTTCTGTTCCACTTGCCGATACTTAGCACTGAATTATGTAAGAACTTGTTAGCCCTGATTAAGTTAAAAATGTCTATACTTTTCCATACCAAGGACAGCCAACCTGTCCAAATTTTGGACAACCTTAATATAATAAAACCCCAAAAATGAATTAACTCAATAAATCTGATACTATAATGCGATTTATCCCATACACATTATCAACCCCTAGATTATAGGTTTTACATTCATTTTTTTGAAGTACTTTCGCTATTTGTCCGTTCCATATTTGTTTGCTTGGGAAATAACGTCAGACGTTCCAAATAAACCCACGGGCCAAAATCAAGTTACCTATCTGAAAAAGCGAAAATCCGATTAAACCGCGCCACTAAGCCAAAGTTACTAATTTTTTAATTCAGATTATTTCAGTTTAGAGAGAGTTAAAATCATAGAAAGGAAATCATGAACGAACTCCAATTTCTAATCTATACAGCAGACAATGAAAAAGAATCAGCTAGCGTGATTATCCGCGGTGAAACTATCTGGGCTAGTCAGAAAGAGATGGCTAAGCTATTTGATGTCGGCGTTCCTGCTATCAGTAAACACTTGAAAAACATCTTTGACGAGGGCGAACTAGACAAAAAAAATGGTTATTTCCAAAATGGAAACAACCACTCAACATGGTGCTATTGCTGGTAAAACACAGACTCAAGAAGTTAGTTATTACAATCTAGACGCTATTATCTCGGTAGTTTATCAGGTCAATTCCCTGAAACGCCCTTAGAATCGCTGTCTCAGCATGCAAAAAGCTAGCAACATTTTTTTAATAAGTAATACTTTTCTATGTTTTCAAAACTATAATTTAAGATATGTTAAAGTATGGAACTAAAAAATAATACTATTATCTTAAAAGAAAGCTTTTTGTTGTGTATTTTATTCTATTTTACTATAATAAGGGTGTATACAAATCGGTGAGGATTTGCAAACACTATATCAAAACCCCCAGTATGTCCGTACTGGGGGTTTTTTGTTGCCCCTAGGGCTATTTCTTGCGATTATTTAACCTCGGATATTTTGTATTTATATTTAAGTGACTAAAACAATATAATTCAGCAAAAAAAGCTAACACCGTGATAGTGCTAGCTTTATTTATATATATTGCTTCTATGACCGAACTCAAGCGCTAGTATGATCATTTTATCATCTTGAATATCGCAAATTAAACGGTAATCACCGATACGATAGCGCCATTCTCCAGAATGATTTCCCGTTAAACCTTTTCCATGTTGCCTAGGATTATCCGTCTGATCCAGATGTTTATCAATCCAAGAAAATAGAAGTTTTTGAATTGATTTATCAAGCTTTTTAATTTGTTTTTGGGCTCTTTTTGAATACTCTATATGATACATGCTAGAACCCTAAAGATTTTTTGAAATCATCATGCGACATTGTTTCAGTATCTTCTAGATATTCAACTTTAGCTTGTTTATAGATATTTAAATCGTGAGCGTCCTCTATTTTCTCTGCCAATGATTGCTTGAATAAGGTCGATAGACTAACACCTTGCAAACTAGCATAGCTTTTGAAGAAAGCTTCTTCTTCTTGATTCAATCGGATTGATATAGTTGACATAGCGACCCCCTTATGTTTTACATTGTAACACATTTCATTATAAAATGATAATACTATGCTATGATTTTAAAGTTAAACATAGTGGTATTTTGTTTTAATTTCCAACATTATGATATTATTGTGCTGTTTTAATTGTATAAAATCCCTAAAAAAAAGCACGGTCTGGATATTCCACCAGACGGGGCTAACGATTAGATTTGCAAGATCTAACTTCCTATTGTGCTTTTTAGGCTTACCGCAAGGAAACAGTTCTTCAGCTCTGCCAAGCCATGCAACGTGCTTACAGTCACATGCCCATAACCAATGGGTTAATTAAAAAGGAGGGAATGAATGGTTACTTCACCGCCTTTCTGACCCTATTTTTTCATTTGCTTACTACAAAGTCAAGAAAAAATATTTTTTGGCATAATTTTTTTAATTATTATTTAAATTATAAATATCATCATAAGGTGTGACACCTAGTTTTTCAATCTGATCAATAGTGATACCCATTTGAAAATATTCTTGACCAGGCACCATCTCTGGTGGCGCATTTAAGTTTTTAACGTCAAATTTTTCATAAAATTCAACCGTCATTCTTTTCCCTTATGATAAAGTGGGTTTTCTTTAGCTCTCTTTACACGGTTAATTGCCGATTGTGAAACGCTCGTCTTTGAATCAAATACTTCCTTAAATCTAGCAATATTTTTTATATCAATTTCAATTTTTTTAGTCAATACAGCCATGGTTATCAACTCCTTATCTACCCATATTATCCAATATTGCATATCATCAGTCAATCCTAACCCTTGGAAAATTATTAATTTCTGACCCTCTTAAACGCCATATAAGCCCCGTACATGCGTTTTAAACCATGCCTATCTATTTACATTCTGAACCTCTTTTGTTATCCTATACGTGATAATATCCTAATTCTAAGCCCATACTTGCCTGTTGATGTTAGAAAAGGAATTATCATGACAATTAAAGAATATAAAAAACACAATGGCGAGATTGTTTTCCGTGCCAAAGTTTATCTTGGTGTTGATGATCAAACGGGAAAGAAAGTTATGACGACCATTACGGGGCGAACCCGTAAAGAGGTCAAAATTAAAGTTACCCAAGCCAAAGCGGACTTTATCACCAATGGGAAAACGGTCAAGCCGTCATATAATATCACTACTTTCGAAGAGCTAACTCGGCTGTGGTGGCATTCGTACGAAAGTACAGTCAAGCCAAACACAAAGCAATCTATGAAAGGTATGATAGATCTTCATATTTTGCCCTTGCTTGGCTCTTATCGCTTAGATAAGCTAAACACCCCTACGATGCAAGAGTACGTCAATAACTGGGCAATACAAGCCAATAATGGCGCTGATGGTGCTTTTGGTAACTATGGCTTACTAGTTAGCACCACTAAACGGATACTACAATATGGCGTAACCTTGCAACTGATAGACGTTAATCCCGCTCGTGATGTTGTTATTCCGAGAAAGCAAGCCAAAGAGCAAAAGCCCATCAAGGTTTTTACTAATCAGGAATTAAAGCAATTTCTAGACTATCTAGATACGTTGGATCTGTCAGAATATCGGAACTTCTTCTCTTATTGCCTTTATAAGTCATTGCTCGCTTCTGGTTGCCGTATTAGTGAGCTACTCGCTCTTGAATGGTCTGACATTGACTTTGCAAATCAAACCATCAGCATTTCAAAAACACTTAATCGCTATAAAGGCGTTAACTCGCCAAAGTCTAGCGCTAGTAACCGTGTTATTGATATAGACAAAGCTACCACCTTACTACTTCAGCAACTCAAAAACCGACAACGGGCTATCACTAGAGAAAGAGGATATACAGAAAAAGTTGTGTTCTCTCCTCTCACTGTTCAGTACATTCGGAGCACTTCCCTCGTTTATCGGCTCAAAAAAGATTTCAAAAATGCGGGGGTTGCTGACATAGGCTTTCACGGTTTCCGACATACTCACGCAAGTTTGATGATGAATGCTGGACTAGGCTATAAAGAACTTCAGCACCGTCTCGGACATGCAACCTTAGCTATGACCATGGACACTTATAGCCATCTATCAAAAGAGAACGCAAAAAAGGCTGTCTCACTCTTTGAAACAGCCATCAATACTTTATAAATAGATCAGGGGTGGTTTGGACAAAATCACCCTATTTTTACAGAAAAGTTGGTTAAAAGGTTGGTTAAAATGATTTCACCACAAATCACGTTACCCATAAACCTTGATATAATGCTTTTCCTAGAACCTTTATTCTATTTTTGATATACTAGACTTAATTATAACAAATTCAATCAAAAAGGTGGTTTTACATATGGAAAATTGTATTTTCTGTCAAATTATTGCCGGTGACATCCCTTCTTCTAAAGTCTATGAAGACGATAAAGTCATTGCTTTTTTAGATATCACTCAAACGACAACTGGCCACACTTTGTTAATTCCTAAAGAACATGTCAGAAATGTGCTTGACATGGACAAAGCAGTCGCTCAAGATGTTTTTTCACGTTTACCTAAAGTAGCTCGAGCTGTTCAAAAAGCTACCGGAGCAACTGGCATGAACATTATAAACAACAACGAAGAGATTGCGGGTCAAACTGTTTTCCATGCCCATGTTCATCTGGTTCCTCGCTTTAATGAAAATGATGGCATCGACATTAAATACACCACTCACGAACCGGACTTTCAAGCTTTAGGAAAACTGGCAGAACAGATTGCAAAAGAGGTTGTCTAAATGGGACTTAAGAAAATGCTAGCTGCTGGTGCTGCAGCCTTTCTGGCATATAAAGCTTTTCAAAAACGTCATGAAATAGCCGAAACTTATAGCACTGAAAAAGATCGCTTTTCAAGTATGAACAAGGATAAAGAAAATATCCAAAAACAATTGTCTATCATTAAATCAGAACTAGCCAAAGTCAATGAATTAAGTGAAGATACTCAACACAAGGTTCAAGTTTTTCAAAAAGATTTAGAACCAAGACTTCACATTATCAAGGAAAAAACCGATCATTTACAAAATCATCTCGATACTAACTAATCAATCGATGAAAAGGCAACACTTTTCTGCACAACTTTTATAAAGTGTTTTCATACTTGAGACTGTAGGTAACAGCTCGGCCTAGTTTTGAACCAGACAAAACAGCCTGCTCACGGCACCAGTCGAAGAATTCATCCATCAAGGGGGCTAGCTCTATCTGGCGTTTATGCAGACGCTCTTCAGTAGAGAGGTCACCCCAGTCATTCTCCAAGGCAAACAGTTGGTCGCAATACTTTAATCCCTTGGCACCCAGCGAAGTCTTATCTGCCTTCTTAGACGTCGCCTCGAAGAACTTTCTTCTGACATGCGCCCAACAGCCAACCAACTCAGCTCGTTCTAACTGTCTATAGGCAGACCACATGTCACAATGTATGTAACCAGAGTAGTCTCCAAGAAACTCCTTCACAACCAAACCACTCCGTTCGCTTATCATGATGATAGAGGGTAATCCCTTGTTCTTCATGCTTGTCAGATAAGAAGGTCCATTAATAGGTCAGCTGGCTATCGCTTTCTAAGTCCTTGTAGGAAGTCTCATCCGCATGGAGAATGGGCTGTTCCAACAACTTCTCACGAAGAAGATTATAAAGTGGCTCAAAATAATAATGACTAGATTTTATGTGCCAATTAGCGATTGCTTTCCGTGTGATAGGCAAGCCAAGTTTATTCCAATCCTCTTCTTGGCGGTAGTTCGGTACCTTGAGATTGAATTCCTGATGAATCGTATGAGCGATGATGGAGGCTGACCCAAAGCTATGTGCCAGAGGTGCCTTAGAAACAGGAGCCTTGATAACCTTATCTTGGGCATTCTTCTCGCTACACGCCTGACAGTTGTAAGCATGTTGGACATGATCAATCCGCTTCAATTGCGCAGGAATAAAGACCAACTCCTGTCTTTTAACACAAGCCCCAATTTCCTTTAGGTCACCATGGCAATCAGGGCAAGTGTCCTCTTCTAGTCTATGATGAACCTCTTCAGCCTTCAATTGGCTCAGAATGGCTTGGCGTTTTCCTTTGGCTTTTTGGCGCTTATAGGTAATGGTTTCAGTCTGACCTGGGTAAGTCATCGTCTTCTTCAGGTACTATTTCTTCACCAAACAAGCTCAACTGACCAGAGGGATAGGTGACTTTTTCGGATGACTTGCCATAAAGTTTCTGAGTCAAATAGGCAACCTATTCACGGAGGAGGGTGAGTTCATTAGCCATCATTTCAATGGTCTTTGTTAAATTTTCAACAACATTATCTTGTGAGCTCATAACTATCCTCCCATTTTTCTTTATTATACCGAAAGAAAAGCCTTGATTTCAAGGCTCTATAATTTCTGTAGTGGGTAAATTCCCTTCGGAGATTATGGAGTCTTTTTTGACTATAGCAAAAAAGTTCCATATGACTTATAATGAAAAGCAACCAAACCACTCATTAGAAGGACTCATATGGAACAACTAGATTATATCAAAGATTCGCTCAACATTAAAGACCCTAACATCACTTTTGAAAAGCAATTTGACAAGTTCTTCACTCACAGAGAGTATCATGCCAAGTTAGATTATGATGCCCCACAATGCCCTGAAACTACCTTATTCCAACGCCAAACTAGAGGCGACCAACAACCTTATCAAAGTCATTAAGCGAAATGCTTTTGGCTTTAGGAAGATGAAAACTTCAAAAAACGGATTTATCTCGCTTTGAACACAACAAAAGAGAGAACCAATCTGATTCTCTCTCGGTGTTAGTTATAAGTCAACCCACTACAGTTGACAATGAGCCATTTTATGTTAGAACTTATCGAAAATCCCTTCATGAGCCAGTCAACTTGTTCAGCTGTTAGGGCTTTGACCTCGTTTTCATTACTCGGCCAGGTCAGTTTCCCGTTCTCGAAACGCTTATAGAGTAGCCAAAATCCTTGACCATCCCAATAGAGGGCCTTGAAGCGATCCTTGCGTCCACCACAGAAGAGAAAGACCTGACCTGAGAAGGGATCTAACTCAAACTGACGTTTAACAAGATAAGCGAGCGAGTCAATACCTTGTCTCATATCCGTTTTCCCACAAACCAAATAGACTTGCCCTAAATCACTGAGTTGAATGGTCATAGAGCAATACCTTATCTAAAATAGTTTCCAGTGTTTCTTGATGAAGAGATTGGAACAAGCTTAGTTCAACTTTTCCAATACGCATTTTCAGCACCATCTCGTTTTTGTTTTTCTGATCAAAACGACGAGATTGGGATGTTTCCAAAGGAACGATAGGTTGTAACATCACAATAGCCTCCAATTCTGTTTTCTACTAACAGTATACTGGAGGAGTGAGAGGATTACTAGATACCTCGTTATGGTGCGCTTACGCTGTTTTTAGGTTCTTAATAATTTATAGATGTGATATCTTAAAGAATGGTAAACCTAGCGCGGTATCATCTTTATCTGTGCTCTTTGTGTTAAATAGATAGGACATTGCATACCAACCAGATAGAGATTTTGTATAGGGATCAGTTACGTAGACCTTACCATTATTGTATCCTTTTAGGACTAACTCATGCGATCCTCTTGTCACAAAAACATTATTTTGAACAGCAGCCAAGACATGGTGTCCTTCTCTTAAAGCTGTTACAAGGCTAGCATAATTGGATAAATTTGTAGCTCTCACTCCCCATGCATTGGCTGCTTTCACAATACCTGGTGCACGAGTTCCAGGAACAAGACGATCGAATTCTTTAGTATTATAGTATAACCAATCTGCCACAGTTGTCGGCATCACTGTTGTTCCTGTCAAAGCCGAAAAGACCATGCTTAATGAAGTTGGAACACAGCCAGTGTCTCCCATTGTGTAGCGTCCATAACGTTTAGCCGACCAACGAGAATCTCGCTGATTAAAGTACGGCATCGGATAGACTTTTTGAAACTTTTTAGCTACAGTCATTTTCTTCTCAAAAGGCTTAACTGTTGTTCCTGGAGCAGAACTGCCTTTTTTAACTAAGGTAATCTCGATACCTTCAACACCTAAAGAAAAACCCTCCGTCCCAGCACTTGAACCGTTCTTTGCCCAACCTAACCATCCTTTATTCTGGCTATGAACGCGATAATAAACATCATAGTGCTGACTAATCTCACCAACTAAAGCAATTCTCACTGCCTCGATTTGACGATTAGAACTCTCCTGACCACTTGCTTGGCCTTCTCTAACGGCTGGTATCCAACCAACGTTTTGAATAT